>JASFQO010000033.1:0-10129 GCA_050115405.1 Bacillota bacterium | reverse complement strand
CGTCCGGGATAAACTCATTAAAGATCCCCATGGCATTGCTTCCGCCGCCGACGCAAGCTACTACATAATCAGGCAAACGGCCTTCCCGCTCCAGCAATTGCGCCTTGGTTTCCCGACCGATGATCGCTTGAAAATCCCGGACAATCACCGGATAAGGGTGCGGCCCGGCCACCGATCCAAACAAAAAATAGGTATCGTCCACATTGGTTACCCAGTCGCGTAAGGCCTCATTGCCGGCGTCTTTCAAAGTCCGGCTGCCGGAAGCGACCGGCCGGACCTCGGCGCCCAGGAGTTTCATGCGAAAAACATTCAAAGACTGACGGGCAATATCCACTTCACCCATATAGACCACACATTGCAGCCCGAATTTCGCCGAAACCGTCGCCACCGCCACCCCATGCTGTCCGGCGCCGGTTTCGGCGACAATCCGTTTTTTTCCCATCCGGCGGGCCAATAAAATCTGGCCCAAGGTATTATTGATTTTATGGGCCCCGGTGTGATTCAAATCTTCCCGTTTCAGATACACTTTGGCCTGCCCGAGTTCCCGGCCGAAGCGTTCGGCATGGTAGAGGGCAGTCGGCCGGCCGGAATACTCCCGAAGCAGTTGCGCCAATTCCTGCTGAAATTGCGGATCGGGCGCATAGCTCCGATACGCCTGCTCCAATTTTTCCAAAGCCGGCATCAGGGTTTCCGGCACAAAGCGTCCGCCGTACTCTCCAAAATACCATTGTTGCACGTCCGACATGAAATCGCCTCCATAAATTCCCGTATTTTGAGCGGATCCTTCACTCCCGGCCGTCGCTCAACTCCGCTGGAAACATCGACCGCCGCGGGCCGGGCCAACCGGAGCGCCGCGCCGATATTGGCCGGGGTCAATCCCCCCGCCAAAATCAAGGGCCACCCCAGCGTCCGGTACTGCTCGAACAATTGCCAGTCAAAAGTCCGCCCGCTGCCGCCCGCCACGGCCGGATCATAAGTATCAATCAACACACTGTGCAGGGCCGCCTGCCGCCAAATCGGGTCGGGCCGGTCCCGGCCGGCTTTAAAGACCCTGATCACCCGCCCGGCCAAAACTTCACAATCCGCCGGCGATTCTTCGCCATGCAACTGCGCCAGGTCCAAGCCGCTTTCCCGTAAAATCTCCCGAACCGCCTCCGGCGCTTCATTGACAAAAACGCCGATTTTAGTGATAAAAGGGGGCAAGGCGGCGGTGATCCGCCGGACGGTCGCCACATCCACCTGCCGTTTTGAAGGGGCAAAGACAAAACCCACTGCGCTAGCGCCATAATGTACCGCTTGCAAGGCATCCGGTAAATTGGTCAGACCGCATATTTTCACCTGAATCATGCTTTCACCCCCAATAACTCGCCGATTTTAGCCCCCGGATCGGCGGCGGTCACCAACGCTTCGCCAATTAAGACCGCATCCACTCCGGCAGCCTCCAATCGGCGCCAATCCGCCCGGGTGGCAATTCCGCTTTCGGAAACCTTAACTACTGCCGGCGGCAATCGCTCCAACAACTGATAGGTGGTATTCAGGTTAACTGCAAAGGTGCGGAGATTACGATTGTTAATTCCAATCACCGTTGCCCCGGCATCCAGCGCCCGCTCAGTTTCTTCCCAATTATGCGCTTCCACCAGCGGCGTCATGCCCAGTTGTTGCGTTTCCTCAAGCAATCGTCCCAATTGCGGCTGGTCTAAAGCGGTTACAATTAACAAAACCGCATCGGCGCCATAAAGCCGGGCCTCCAATAGTTGATACGGATCAACGATAAAATCTTTGCGCAGCACCGGCACAGCGACGGTGGCTTTCACTTGTTGCAGATAAGTCAATGATCCCCCAAAATAAGCCCCCTCCGTCAACACCGAAATGGCGGCGGCCCCGGCTGTTTCATAGGCCCGCGCCAATCGTTCCGGGTCAAAATCGGGACATAAAAGGCCTTTGGACGGCGAGGCCTTTTTCACTTCGGCAATCAGCTTAAGCGACGCGCCACGCAAACTGGCTGCAAAAGGCCGGATTTCCGGACGGTTTGCATCCAAAGCCGCCCATAAGCGCCTATAAGGGTATTCGGCTTTTTGCCGCGCTACGCCCTCATATTGTTTCGCTAAGATTTGCTCTAAAAACATCGGCCATCCCCCTTGATTTACCCAGCCATCCGGCGTAAGGCCACCAACTTTTGATAAGCTGAGCCGTTATCCAGCAATTGTCCGGCCAGGGCAATCCCTTCGGGCAGATCGGCGACCCGCTCCGCCACCATTAAGGCCGCGGCCGCATTCAGTAAAACTACGTCCCGTTTGGGCCCCTGTTCGTCCCCGGTTAAAATCCGTTCGGTCAACCAAGCGTTTTCGGCCGCGGTCCCTCCCCGCAATAAGTGGTTGGCGGCCGGCGCCAGACCCAGATCGGCAGCGGTAAAAGTGAAGGTTTGAATCGTATCCCGGTCAAAGAGGCTGGCTTGATTCATTCCTTCGAGCGCCAGTTCATCCAGACCGCCGCCACCATGGACAACCATCACCTTTTTGGCTCCCAAATGGCCCAACACTTGCGCCAATACTTCGGTTAAGTCCGCCTGATAGACGCCGAGCAACTGATAATTAGCTCCCGCCGGGTTGGTCAATGGTCCCAGCATATTGAAAATTGTCCTAAATCCCAGCTCGCGGCGGGGACCAACGGCATGCTTCATCGACTGATGAAACGCCGGAGCAAATATAAAGCCCATCCCGGCCTCACGCAGACAGGCCGCCACCTGTTCCGGCGGCAGATCGACCCGCACCTCCAACGCTTCCAAAAGATCGGCGCTGCCGCACTGACTGGACATCGCCCGATTGCCGTGTTTAGCGACTGGGATTCCGGCCGCCGCCACAATAAACGCCGCGGTGGTCGAGATATTAAAAGTATTGGCCCCATCGCCGCCGGTCCCACAGGTATCAATCACCTGCGGCGCCTCAAATTGCACTTTTAACGCTTTATCCCGCATCACCCGCGCCGCGCCGGTAATTTCGGCGACGGTTTCGCCTTTAAAACGCAAAGCAGTCAAAAAGCCGCCAATTTGGGCGGAAGTGGCTTCTCCGTCCATGATGCGGTTCATCGCCCCGACCATTTCGGCTTCGGTAAGATTTTCCCGGTTGATTAATTTGGTTAGATATGGTTTTAACAATTTATTTCACTCCATTCTGTCGTTCAATTGTCGTTCGTCGTTCGGAGAACCAAATGCAATGTGACTATTCAATGGGAGGAGCGGAGATAATACTCGCTGTATATCGAGCACCGCAGCGACCTAAGAGTCGTTTTTTGAAAACATGCTTTAAGTTTGCAGAAACGATCTCCAGCATTCTTCATTCAGTTTAAGTGACAACGCAATGTGCGGCTTTTCACGGCGCATCAGCCAATCCGGCAAATCTCGCCACCTTCTGAGTGATCTGTTTTTGTCTCCATCCCACTTCCCATTCACTGCTCATTTGACATTTAAAAAATTTGCCAAAATCCGTTTCCCCGCGTTGGTAAAGATGGACTCCGGATGAAACTGCACCCCAAAAGTCGGGTGTTCCCGGTGACGCAGGCCCATGACCAATTGTTCGCCCTCCGCCTCGCAGGTGGCGGTGATCTCCAATTGCGCCGGGAACATAGCCGATGCAACGACCAACGAATGATACCGTACCGCTTCCAAAGGACTGGGAGCCCCCTGAAACAAACCCGCCCCATTGTGCTGCACCAAGCTTATTTTGCCATGCATCGGCCGGGGCGCCCGGATGACTTGACCGCCAAACACCGCGCCGATACATTGATGTCCCAGACAGACCCCAAATACGGGAATTTTACCGCTAAAATAACGAATCGCCTCCATAGAAATCCCGCTTTCTTTGGGGGTGCACGGGCCGGGTGAAATTACCAAATACTCCGGGGCCAATGCTTGTAATTCGGCTAAAGTAATTTGATCATTGCGAAAAACTTGCATCGCCAACTTTGTTTCCCGCTCATTTTGCAGTTCGCCGAAATACTGGACCAGATTATAAGTAAATGAATCATAGTTATCGATGATCGCCAACATCAGTCGCCCACCCTCTCCAAAGCCGCCAACAACGCCCCGGCCTTATTCATCGTCTCTTCGTATTCGCGCTCCGGGATCGAATCGGCGACGATCCCGGCGCCGACTTGCAAATAGGCTTGCCGATCCTTGAAAAGCACCGTCCGGATGGTAATACAGGTATCCAAATTGCCGTTAAATCCCAAATAACCGACAGCCCCGCCGTAATACTCGCGGCGGACCGGTTCCAATTCATCAATAATCTCCATCGCACGGACCTTGGGGGCGCCGCTTAAAGTCCCGGCGGGAAAGACCGCCCGCATGAGTTCCACCCCGGAAAATCCGGGTCGCAATTTGCCGGTAATCGTCGAGACAATGTGCATGACATGTGAATAATACTCCACACTCATCAGCTCGGTAACCGCGACACTGCCGAATTGACAGACCCGGCCGACGTCATTGCGCCCCAGATCCACCAACATCATATGTTCCGCCCGTTCCTTTTCATCACTGACGAGTTCGCGGCTGAAGGCGGCGTCCTGGTCCGGCGTGCCGCCCCGCGGCTTTGTCCCGGCAATCGGTTTTAGCAATACCCGGTCGCCTTCCAAACGGACCATGACTTCCGGTGAAGAACCGGCCACCTGCAAGGCGCCGAAATCCAGAAAGAACAGATACGGCGATGGATTAATCGTCCGCAATAACCGGTAAAACAAGAACGGGTCGCCGCTAAAGCTTTCCGCAATCCGTTGCGCGAAAACCACTTGAAAAGCATCGCCGGCATTAATGTACTCACGTATCCGCTCCACTCCGGCCATATACTCTTCCCGACTCAAGGAACAACGGCGCTCCGGAACGGTTTGGCGGGCCGCGTTCCGGTGTAACGGCGGCAATTTCAAGGGACGGTCCAACTTCACAAGCAGCCGGTTCAACTCCTGACGGGCGGTTGCGTAAGCCTGATCCGGCGCTTCCCGATTCACCCGGGTCAGGACAATTAAGGTAATTTTATGAGTCACATGGTCAAACCGGGCCAAATAACGGGGAATCATCCATTGTAAATCCGGAACGCCGAGCGCCGCGCGATTTTTATCCGGTAACCGTTCAATCGTCCGGACATAATCATAGCCCAGGAAACCGACAGCCCCGCCGTAAAACTTTCCCAACTCCGGCAGCAACGCTACTTGCAACCGGTCCAATTCCACCTGAACCCGGCTTAAGGGGTCAGCCGCCGCGACAACCCGTTCCCCGCCAACATCCCGAATCACCACTTGAGTACCGGTAACCTTCAGCGTCACCAATGGGTCCCATCCGATAAAAGAATAACGGCCGACTTGCTCGCCCCGATCCACGCTTTCCAGCAAAAACCGTTGTTCCCCTTGAGTTAGCTTGACAAAGGCCGTGACCGGCGTTTCCGAGTCAACCACCACTTCACTGTAGACAGGAATATATTGATAAGCGCCACCAGTTGCCAACTTGCGAAAGCGATCAATGTCCGGTAGTGTTGCCAAGGCGATCGCCGCGTCCGGCAGGGTCGCGTTCACCCCCGGCACGACGCGCATCAGTTGCCGAAACATCCCGAAATCAAGCGACTGGCAGCCATCGGATAGCGCCCGGCCCGGATCGGGATGAACTTCGATTAGCAACCCGTCCGCGCCCGCCGACAAGGCGGCCTTTGCCACGGGAATCACTAAATCACTCCGGCCGGTGCCGTGACTGGGATCGGCGAACACCGGCAATTTGGTCATCTGTTTCAACAGCGGAATCGCATTGATATCCAGAGTGTTTCTGGTGCTGGTCTCGAAAGTGCGGATCCCGCGTTCGCAAAGAATCACCTGCAAATTGCCTTCATATAAGATATACTCGGCCGCTTGCAACAGCTCTTGGACCGTCGCCGACAACCCCCGTTTTAACAACACCGGCTTCCCGCTGCGGCCTACTGCTTTTAGCAGTTCAAAATTTTGCATATTGCGGGCCCCAATTTGGAAAATATCGGCATAATCAAAAGCGATTTCAATCTGCGTAATCGCCGTGACTTCGATGACCGTAAACAAACCGGTCCGCTCCCGGGCCGCCGCTAAATACTCGAGTCCTTCCCGACCCAATCCTTGAAAACTATAGGGCGAACTTCGGGGTTTAAAAACACCGCCTCGCAGCCCGTGCGAGCCGCATTCCTTGATAAACCCGGCAGTTTCGGTAATTTGTTCCGCTGTCTCCACGGCGCACGGCCCGGCGATGATCACCGGTTTCCCTCCGCCGATCGCCACGCCCCGGACCCGAAACAAAGCCGGGATCGTCGCGGAATTGACCAGAGGCACGGTTTTTAAAAACTCTTCTCCACTCAAACTGGGCTCCTCCTTTTAAACTGACGTTGAAGTGAGAGGTGGGAAATTGAAGGCGACGTTGCCTTCCAGAGCTCTAGATACTCCGCTTCAGCATCCCCGCAAATCGCCACTAGCCTTCTCACCTCTCACATCCCACTTCTCACATCTCATTGCACCTCTCACTTCTCACCTCAAGCCTGAAAAGGCGATATTTCAGGCATACAAAAAGACCGGACTCCTAAGAATCCGGCCTTGGGCAATCGAAAACCACCGCCGTTCTCAGCTCGTCTCTGCTCTGCCATTTGCGCCTTTCGTCTTGCTCCGGCACAAACTTGCAAGTGAAAATAACGTTCATTGCTGCGAGTATAAATTGCCTGACGGCAATTTTCACCCTACGTCGCTACTTTGCACTCTTTCTCAACTCAACTATCCTAATCTCTTCTAAAAATGTTTTTGGTTTTTTATAGATAATAACTCAACTCAAACGTCCCGCTATGTGGAACAACTCAACTATATTTAAAATGAATATTTTTTAGACAACCGTTTCCTTACCGCTCGACACCATGCCAAACTTAGTAAAGATTTCAGCCTTCCCGCGGATTTTCATGGCCGAAGTATGTTCCGTAAACTGTAGTAACATCACTTCGCCCCGATCTAGCTTTTCCGTATGATTAAACCGGGTTTCCTTGCCCCGGGTCAAACCGATAATCGTCACACCGTCTTCCAGTGCGCGGACTACGATATATTCGCCGCCAATCTCCTCGGGTGACTGCCAATGTTCCTCCGTCATCACATACCCCTTACAAAATAGACTTTTTTAAATTATAATCATTTCTCTGCCCGGCTGTCAAGTAATTTTTAAAAGTTGTCATGGGGGAAAATGTCACAACAACCGTCTCCCCTTAAATTCAGACTATCTCCACCCCACCATTTAATACTTCGGCAGCAAATCCGTCACGCTCAATATAATCTCGATAAGTGAAGGGTATTGGTTGAAAATCCATCTTGACATACTTCCTCGCCTTGGAAAGTAAGAACTTTATCCCGTCAACCCGGGATGTCCCTTCAAAATAATCCGAAAAAATCGCCAAATCAACATCACTGTCTTTGGTAAAATTGCCATTCGCGTATGTTCATTCCTGTGCCTTCCGTTTTCTATTCTTCCGGTAAATGCTTTAAAAGCTCCTGTACCATAGCTCTTTCTCCCAATCCAAGCAGCGGCGTAAATAGGGATCCGTGCCATACCTTCCCTCCGGCGGGTTTTTGGTTACTTTTTCCCCGGCTGAAAAAGTGACATGGACTTTCAGTTAGTGTTGCCATTGGCAAAAGCGAAACCTAATTTTAGTCGTTATAATTTAAAAAAAACACTTAACTATAAGCATTATCTCTTTTTGATCCATTTGTCAACAACTATTTCGAATCCCAAGTTCGTCAAGGGAAGGGCGTGTCAAGGGGACGAGTTGTGACAATTTTTGTCACAACCGTCCCCTTGACAACAACTCTTGAAAATCAAGTAACTTTGGAATAAAGGTATTCTTTCGGCTTGGCGAAAATCATCCGGCCGGCTGCTGTCTGCAAAACACTGGTTACTAAAATATCCAGATCCAGACCAATATAATTTTTACCGCCTTCCACCACAATCATCGTTCCGTCTTCCAAATAGCCGATTCCCTGGCCGTACTCTTTACCATCCCGCAAGACATGGACTGTCATTTCTTCGCCGGGCAAAACCAACGGCTTGATCGCATTTGATAACTCATTGATATTTAAGACCCGGACGCCATACAATTCCGCTACTTTATTCAGGTTAAAATCATTGGTAATCACTTTGGCCTCCATTTCCCTGGCCAATTTCAGCAATTTGGTATCGACCTCCGTCAGGTCTTCATAATCATGGTCAAAAATATTCAAAGTGATCCCATTTTCTTTTTGCATCCGGTTTAACAAATCCAAACCGCGCCGGCCCCGATTGCGCCGCAACGGATCGGCCGAGTCGGCAATCTTTTGCAATTCACCCAACACAAAGCCGGGAATAACTAAAACGCCTTCCAAAAATCCGGTCTTGCAAAGATCGGCAATCCGTCCGTCAATAATCGCGCTGGTATCTAAAACTTTAAGCTGATTTTCCCGTCCCAAGTGTTTCGGCGGGACCGGCCGGGTCAATCCGGAAAACAAACCGCTGAGTTCTTTAGCTTTAACTGAAGCGATTTTCAAAGATATTTCCAGGGAAATAAAGAGCAAAATAAGTTCCAAACTAAGTTTTTCCCGGTCGGTCAGCAAATCCAAAAACGGTTTTAAGATGACGCTTAACAGTACGGTTACGAGCAGGCCGAATAAAAGACCGATTCCCTTTAACACAATCTCCTGTCCGGAAATCTTACCAAGCAGATTGATCACTTTTAAATATAAAGAATATTGCCAAAACCACCCGGCGATTACCCCAACCGTCAACATCGTAATTTTAATAGCCATATGCTGACGGGACAACGGCGTCACCAATTCCATTACAAATAAGCCGATCAAACCGCAAACCACCATTGGTAACAGCATTCTTTTGATCTTTGGCAACACTCGCTTGACACCTCCTCTCTGGATGCTGGAAGCTAGAGGCTGGAGGCTGGAGGCTGGAAATTGGAAGCTGGAAGTAGGGCCCTATTTAACGTTCATGTCTAGCTGCGCTTCGACACAAAACTGTGAGTGTAACTTCTGACGTATTTTCACCCTAACGTCCATTCCTTGCTTCGCAGGTACAAGACTGTGAGTGTAAATTGCCTGACGGCAATTTTCACCCTAACTACAAAAAATCAGTGGTTTTATCCAGCCTCCGGATTGCCTCGCGCCTATTTTCACCCTGAAAATATTATTGCCAAACTTGACGCGATTTATCCACAATAAATCCAATCCGGTATATTATTCCCAATAATCTTGGCGGGACAAACGCTTAACCCGGTCCTTTGCCGGAAACGTAAAAAAGTACGGTCACGACCGTACTTTTTTATTTATTTTATTTTTCACTTATTTTATTTTTCACCTTAACGTCCATGCCTGGCTTCGCAGGCACAAGACTGTGAATGAAAATTGCCTAACTGGCAATTTTCATCCTAAATAATCATCCAAAATCTGCACCATTTGGTTTTCAGCAATATTTTGAGCCAAAACCAACTCGCTAAGTAAGATGCGCCGCGCATTTTCGTACATTTTTTTTTCTCCGGTGGACAGGCCTTTTTGATGGTCCCGCACCGCTAAATTACGGACTACTTCAGCAATCTGATAAATACTCCCGCTTTTTATTTTTTCCATATTTTCACGGTAACGATGATTCCAATTACTCGACATTTTGGTGGTATCGGATTTCAAAACCTCAAAAACCTTTGAAACTTCATTCTCATCAACTACTTGCCGCAACCCGATTTCCGCTACTTTATCCAGTGGCACCATTGCCTTCATATCACCCATCGGCAACTTTATGATGTAGTACCGCAGCTTTTCACCTGAAATCTCCCGCTCTTCGATGCTCTCAATGATACCGGCTCCATGCATCGGATAAACTACTTTATCACCGATGTTAAACATCTCAACCTCCAAAGGTCATTATAATCTTATTATAATCTCCTCCGTAAAAAAGTCAAGTTAACGTTTTAACAGCTTTCAAATACCTTGTCAATATTTTTTTTAGGCATTTCGAATATTAAATTCCATATTCAAGGTCAAGCCGGAATGATCTTTCTTATCTTTAATGATCGTCAACAGCATTTTCCCAGCTTGACGTCCTTGTTCATAAGAAGGATTG
>JASFQO010000032.1:0-10209 GCA_050115405.1 Bacillota bacterium | reverse complement strand
ATTAATTCCTGAAACCCAACTTGCGGATTGGACTGTTTCAGCTCGTTAATCGTCGAAGCAATCGATACCGCGATATCCATGATCGCCCCCAACGCGCCCATGATAATTCCGGAAAAAAGCAGGCCTTTAAAATTAACAGCATTAACGGTATATCCCAACATTTGCGTCGTCTCGTCGCTATATCCCGTTAATAACGCCCTTTCTCCAAAATACCAGGCCAAATACCCGGCGGCCAAAACCCCGCTGACCGTGCCAATCACCGCGGCCACCGTCTTCCGGTTTACTCCGCCAACCAAAAAGATGGTCAGTACGGTCGAAAGCGAGGCCAAGACCAAAGTGACCTTAACCGGGTCGACTCCGCGCAGCACCGCCGGGACCAGAAGATAAAAAATCACCATCAAAGTCAGGCCCAAACTGACTATTGATCTGATTCCCTGCCATCCCGCCAGCAGCACCACGCTCAGAACAAATAGCATGGTTAACAAATATAAAGTGTCGGCGCGGACCGGCCCGGCGATTACAAACCGGCTTGAGGCGCCTTCAACCATCTCTTGGACCAAAATTTGATGGCCGACCCGATACCGGATATCCGTCGGATAGCCATTAAGCTCATTAATTAGACGCGCTGTCCGGCCACGATATGGTCCGGTTCGGAATACCGCCGTAATCAGTTGGCATCTCTGCCGACCTGCTTGCCTGGTGAAACTCACTTTAATAATTTCAGCCTGGTACTGCGGTTGCCTATTGTCTTCGCCCGATAGTAACGGGGCGCTTAATAAAAACAGCAAGAGCATTATCGCTAATTTTTGACGACAATCCATTATTTTCACCTCGTCCGGCGCTTGTCCCTCAATCTTCCTAAATGCATCCTATGTTACCGGTCGGGTGTTTATGCTTAAAGCTAGCCTGTCTCACTTTAAAGTCCCTGCATATTTAAAAGCGGAAAACAGGCAAAGGTTATAGCCCAACAATTCACTTCAGCAGACTCTCGCAGTTTCACCGTCGCAACTTGCTTTCCGGAAAAATACGGCCGTTTGGAGCTGTCTTCCGGGATACCGGCCACGCTTAAAATAGATCAGCTCAATGCCGGGAAAAACCTTGTAACACGTCATCACCCCTTCGAAAGTAGGAATGCCGTCAACGGTTCAAAAAAATAAGACACAGCGATAATCGTCATTGTCTTAAACACTAATATAACTCAAACCCCTAAAAATGGCAAACCGTCGGTAAAAATTTCAACTCCGCTCTCAGCCCCAAATGGCCTTAAAAACTTGTTAGTTATAACTGGTCATACTTATTTTGGAAAATAAAATTTGCTGGAGATTTAGGAGGAGCCGGCCGGAAATTAATTTTCCCTGACAAAAAACGTCCGTAGCTTTGCCACACCTTGACTATCCAGCGGATAATTGCCGACCACGCCGCCATTGGCCAAATGCAAAACATGCGTACAGCATTCGAGGATCAGTTCCAAGTCATGGGAAATCACAAATAAAGTTTTGCCCATTTGCCGGAGCTTTAGTAAATTATGGGCTACTTTTTGCATATGCCTCAAGTCAAGCCCGCTGGTGGGTTCGTCGAAGACGATGATTTCGCGTCCTGCGGCGACCGCGCTGGCAATTGCCACCCTTTGCTTTTGACCGCCGGATAAAGCCATGGGGTGCCGGTCTTTTAACGGCAAAAGGTCCAGACTGTCCAAGATGCTTTCTACCTTTGCCGGGTCAGGTTCAGCCATGCTTAATAAAATTTCATCCAGGACGCTTTCGGTAAAAAGTTGATGATTGACATCCTGCATGACCAGATAGCATTGCTTCAAGCGTCCGCCGCGCTTCCAAGTCTTGCCGCCCGCGGACAAAGTTGCTTCGCAGCCCTTTTCCAAGCCACATAGACATCTGGCGAAGGTTGACTTGCCGGCCCCGTTGTCACCGATCACCGCAATAATGCCGCCGCGCGGCACGGTCAACGTCCCTATTTTAAGGGCGAGAGCCTGATTTCGATAAGAGAACTCCAAATTGGAAAGGCATAGGTCTTCCGTTCGCAAAACGCCCGGCTTTTTGCCCTCCCGGGTTAAACTGTATAAAATAAGGGGCCGCAGCCCCATGCGGGAAAGCTCCGCTTTAGTCAGCGCTCTTAATTGTCCTTGAGTCAATTCGGCGGCGATTCTGCCGTTTACCATATACAATACGCGGTCGACCAGATCCCGCAGGAAATAGAGCCGGTGCTCCGCGATCAAAATCGTCTTTCCTTGGTTCTTCCACAGCGCGATAAGACGGCGCAAGTCCTCAATCGTGGTTGTATCCAGGTTGGAAGACGGCTCATCAAGCACGAAAATATCAGGGTGACCGGCAGACACCGAAGCGCAGGCGATTTTTTGCTTCTCACCGCCGGACAATTGAAAAATACTCCGGTCCAGCAGTGCTTCGATCTTCAGCTCCGCCACAGTCGCCGCGATCCGTCTTCGAATTTCGGCGGCGGGCAACCCCATGTTTTCACAGGCAAATGCCAGTTCACTTGTAGTATCCACATTAAAAAACTGCGAACGCGGATTTTGAAAGACCGAACCCACCATTTTGGCCGTCTCATAAAGCGGCAATTGCCGGACAGATTGGCCGTTAATCAGGACCTCCCCGGTCAGCTTTCCTTCATAATAGTGAGGGATGAGGCCGTTGACGAGCCGGGTTAAAGTCGTCTTGCCGCAGCCGGACTCGCCGCATAACAAGACTACTTCACCCTGGCGAATCGTTAAATTAATCTCCCTTAGTCCGTGGACAGGCGACTCTTGCCCATAGGAAAAACTGACGTCTTTCAGTTCAATCATGATGCTGAACACCCCATTTTAAAGTAATAAAAACCCGGCAAATGCAATAGCGGCGACGGTAGACAAGATAAGGTCCGGGACGCCGAATCCTATCCGGCACAGATTAGTCCGCTTTACCGGGTTGCCCAGTCCTCTGGTCAGCGCCGCCGCTGAAAGTTCCTCGCCGATTTTAACGGTTGACATCAACAAGGGGACCAGACGGTATTCCAATAAATTGAGCGGATTTTTCCAAAAACCGCCCGCAGTGAAGCTGACGCCGCGCATGCGCATGGCATCGCCGATCGCCCGCGCCTCCTCGCCAATTGTCGGAAAAAAACGAAACATGACCGACACCGGGATGATAATCCGGGGCGACACCCGCAGCCGCTCCATGGCCGCTACGAATTCACTCACCGTGGTCGTGGCGACCAGATAATAGCCCATGATCATTCCCGGCATCACTCGATATAACATCCCGGAAACCATCACCGTCAACAGATTCCAGACTCCCGCGGTAACCGGGACTAAAAACTGATTCGCCGCGGCGGCGGCACTATATGCCAGGGCGCAAGCCCAAGCCGCCCTGGTCTTGCCGCTCGCCAGCAATAGAAACAGGGGCAGCCCCGCCATCAACGCCATGATAGAGACGGCACTGCCTCTAAAGATGGTAACATTAACCACCAGCATCAGAAATAACTTTGTCCGTGGGTCAAGCTTAAAGGGGTTATGTGCCCCGGCGTCCAACAGAAGTCCGTTTGGCATCAGACAATCCCCGCCCTCCGAAAGTGTTTTTGCAGGACCGCTTTCCCACAGAAGGCGCCGATGATCCCTGCCCCAAACGCTACAGCCCCCAAAACAAACGGGACCCAATCAGGCGTCAACGAAAGGACGGCATTGGTATATTCAGCGCCCATATTGTCGCGAATGTACGCAAAATAACTGTCGCGCATAGTCCACATCGGCAGCATTGCCCCGATCCCCCACAAACTGAATACACCGTATCCAACGACCGTATGTTTAAAACTGCGATATTTACCGGCTTTAAAAATCAAATCCGCCAGAGTCCCGCATAATACCCCTGTAATCAGCGGCACCCAGGTATGTCCGGTAACAAACATAATCAGCCCTAAAACAACCGCCATAATGGTAACCATTCCGAATTTCTTAACTTTGGTTAAAAATAGTATAAACGGAATCCCGGTTACAATCGGAAAATACAGCGGCAGCAGGATAAACAGCACGGGTATGTATCCGAGCATCCCGCAGGTAAAAAAAATCACAAAATAAATGGCTGTAAAGACGCCGACGCTAATTAAATCTTTCGTCTCTAAGTGTATGCCCATCATTGCCACCTCCTAAAGTTAAGTTAAACTAACTTTTATGCCGCAAAAACCTCTTGTCTGTTGTTACCCACTCCCCTCAATTTAAAATCAGCCAACTGCTTTTGCATGCATTATTATATCGCACTTCATTATAAAAATCTACCATAATTTAGCTTTAATAAAAACAGGATTTTTCAGGTTTCTATTAATATTCCGATGTTCCCTTTTTCTTTCCTTGTCCTCTCAATATTTTGCCATTTTTGCAAACAAATCTACGCCGTTCTTTAGGTACAACCTTCAAAGTATATCCTAGTACCATGTAACACAGTTTATTTTTGATATAAGTTATTGATGTATTATATGTAATGGAAGGATGCCCGAAAAGTTTTATCAGAAATTATAAATGTTACAGAGTACTAGTGGGTCTAATATTTTAATTACCAAGGTTAATTAAATCTTCCAGCTCCGGGCGGTCAGACGTTTTGGCCATATCCATGGCGCTGTTTTCCTAACTTTGCTCCTGTGGCGCCGGATTGGTCCCTAAAACAAATCCCCGCTATTTGCAGGGATTTTATTTATTTTTAGTTTGCGCTAACGTTCATGGCCTTGCTATTGCTGCCGCCACAAAACTGTGAGTGTACTCTCGTTTCCCACTAAAACCTTCTGCTCACTACAAACCCATAGGTCCGCGGGTCGCCCAGCATACCGGTGTATCCGAGTGAACCCATATCAATTGTACCCGTATAATATTCCTCATCGAACAAATTCTTTCCATAGAAATAAAACTGATAATTAACTGACTCATACCCAATTTTCAGATTAACCAACCGATAGGCGCCCTGTTTTAACGAATTCGCTTCATCCCAGTACATCGGGCCGTTCATCTGCCATTCCGCCCGGGTAAACAGACCCCGCTTAGTCCGGTATTGCGCGGCCAAACTATAGGTGTACGCCGGGATTAAACATATTTTTTTGCCGCCATAATCCGTATTGTCGTTCGGATCGATAAACTCGTCGAATTTCGCATTAACATAACCGATAGCAGCGGATAAATCCAGCCCCGGCAGGGGACGGGCGTTTACTTCCAGTTCCACCCCTTTGCTGACTGCTTGGGCGGCGTTACTCACGGTTACCGAATTTGTCTTCGGAACGGTATGCGCCACCTGGTAATCGTCGGTTTCAATCCAAAATACCGCCAGATTAGCGGTTACCCGATTTTGAAGCCAACTCGACTTGAGACCAACTTCATAATTCCAGGAATCTTCAGCTTCAAACTCGGCATACTCCGCCGTATCCGCCGCCCGGCTGAACCCCCCGCTTTTATAACCCTTGCCGATGCTGACATAAGTCATTTTGCGCGGATCCAACTGATAATCCCAACTTAGCTTCGGCAACATGCTGGTAAACGTCTCGGTTGCCTGATACGAAGTTGCCTGATACGGATCTGAGGAAATTATTGCCCCATCCTTCTCAAAACGATGGTCATGTTCGATCTCCCGGCGGTCTTGTTGAAAACGGTTTCCCAAAGTTACGGTTGCTTTTTCAGTTAACGCATAACTTACTTGCCCGAAAACCGCCGTACTCGCATCAACTTTTTCGGTAACTTGCCGATCGGTTATCCCTGCTTTCTCCCCGGCGACACTCCCATATACGCCGCCTTCATCAACATCAAGCTCTTTATTTTCATAGTATAGGCCAGTCAACCAGCGCCATTTTCCGGTGTTCCCCGGAGATTGAAACCGCAATTCCTGACTAAATTGCCGCACATCATCAAATGAAAACTGATGATAATAGTGAACAGGGCTTAAGTCGCAGTCCATCTTCCAAGGATTCATCTCCCACTCACGCATCGTGGTAATGGCGGTCATCGTATACGCGGGCATTTTCCGGACCAGATTTAACGCTAAATTATCGGAATGCGTCTCAGCTTTCCCGTTCTCATCCCAGGCAACCGTGTCTGAACTTGACAGTTCAATTGGCTTAACTAATAATCCGGCGTCTTCAAAATCATCCGTTGCAAGGCTCAAAGTTACATCCCAGTCATCCTTTGGCAACCATCGCAATTTGGCCTGACCGCTGAACCGTTCTTTCTGCCCCAGAGTTGTCTCAAGGTAGGTATTATCCAAAAAACCGTCCCGATCCATCCAACTGGTCGTCAGGGCAAAAAACAGTTTATCATTTTGTAACGGACCGTTTAAAGCAAACAGATAACTGGAACTGTCATAATTACCCCAACCCATATTCAACTTACCTTGCCAAATATTATCAGTCGGTTTTTTAGTAATAATATTGATCACGCCCGCCTGAGAGTTCTTTCCATATAAAGTCCCCTGCGGCCCACGAAGCACCTCAATCCGCTCCACCTCAGCCAGGGAAGCGTCATACGCAAAAACGTCCGAATAGGGGATGCCGTCCACATAAAGACCGACGGACGGATCACCCAATGAAGTGTTGGTAATACCTCGCAATGTATAATAACCGACCGGGCCGAAATCAACAATATGCAAATTCGGCGTATAAGCGGCGATATCTTCGGTCTTTTCAATACCGGCGTCTTCTACCTGTCCCTCCGTAAGCGCGGTGACGCTCCCCGGCACTTCTTGAAGGTTTTCTTCCCGTTTTTCCGCGGTCACCGTCACCGTGTCCAATTCATAGCCGGCAGACTCAGCAGTTTCATTCAATTCATCTTCGCCGGCTCCGGCGCCATCGACCTCCCCTCCCGCAGCGGCGTTGACGGCCAGAGTTACCGGCGCAGCAATCCCCGTCAGCAAAAGGCAAAAACAAAATATTGCCACTATCACCAATTTTCGTTTAAAAAAGTTCACTTCATTATCCCCCTCATAATTCAATTTCACCATAGTTAGTATTAACTAACATCGAACGAACCCGTCTTGCTTAATGTTAATATTTCCTCCATTCCTTGGGGGTTCATCCCAATAATGCCCGGATTTTTGTTAGACTATACTAACTTTATTAACATATATTTTTTCCCAACGCAAGTCAAGCCCGACAATATATATTCGCCGGCTACGGGTATCTTTATGTCCTGTATGGGTATTATGGGTATTGGGGGGAAGACTCAACTTTTATAACCGCGCTTTTACTCCCAGATAATACTCCACTCCGTCCAAATCATCCGCGTCATCAATATCCTCCTCATCCAGCAGATTTTTCGCTTTGACATAGATGCTGTATTTATCGGTCAATTTTTTCTCCACGTTTAAATCAACGGTGGTATAAGCGTCCAATTTGACGGTATTGGCTGAATCGCTATATCTTTCGCCCCTATATTTACCGGACAATTGCACTTGCGTCCCGTAAGGCGCCTGCCAATCGAGACTTAAGGTCACGGTGTTTTGAGGCCGCTCGTCCAACTCCTTGCCGGTCTCCTTATTTTCAGTTTCCAGATAAGTATAGGTGAAATTACCTTTAAGGTTCGCGCCCAACCGGGCCAGCAGGTTAATTTCCGCCCCTTGGGTCATGGCTTTCCCAATGTTAACCCAGTACATATGTTTTTCCCCGGAAATCGTCGCCTTCGTATTATCAAGCAAGTCCTCAATATCATTCCGGAATAAGGTAGTTTGTAAGGTGAACCGGTCCGACAGATCATAATCCAGCCCCAACTGGTAACCCCAAGATTTCTCCGGCTGCAAATCAGGATTGGCGTGCACGATATAACTGCCCATCTTCCAATTGTCCGCATAAAGCTTACTCAAGGTAGGCGCGGCAAAGGCCCGGCCCACCGATCCCCTGACCCGGCCCCGTTCGTTAAACTGATATGACATACTTAAGTTGGGATTAATTTCATCGCCCCACAATTCATGATGGTCGAGCCGCGTCCCTATAACCACCTGGACCGGTTGCAAATCCAACTCATCCTGAACAAAAAAACTCTTAATACTCTGATCAACATCATATCCTTTGCCGCGATCCTCAATATCTTCCAAATGATACTGCGTTCCCGCGGTTAATAAATTCCGGGTCCCCAATAACCGGCTGTAGCCAAGTTCAACTTCACGGGAATTCGTATCATAATCGGTTTTCCGATCATCTGTCCACTGTTTGTAAGTAAGCAGTGAACCGCGGAGATACAACCGCGCCAACTCATCCAAAGTATATTTCCAGTTCAGGTTGACCCCTTCCCGCTCATGCGTCCGGATGTCATATTCCTGGTACCGTTGGGAATAATACGGACTAATCTCCAGTTTGGACTGGGGGTTAAACTCATATCCCAACTTAAGATTGAAAAGTTTTTCATCATAACCATCGGTTTTATTGACGGCCCGATCAGCTTCACGGTAAGAAACATTGGCAATCCCATTAAACTTACCTCCGCCGAATCCGGCATTAGCGTCATAAATCCGGGTCCCCCGCGAACCGCCCCTTAATGAAAAAGATCCTGCGGGCTTTGCCAACTTCTTTTTCGTAATAATATTAATCACGCCGCCCATCGCCTCGCTGCCATAAAGCGCGGAAGCAGGCCCCTTCACCACCTCAATCTGTTCAATCATCTCCACCGGAATGTTAGAGAGGTCGATTCCGTCATGTCCTCCGTAATAACGCTGGCCGTCAATTAAAATCAAGGTCTGCCGGCCTTCCATGCCCCGTACCCGGATTCCGCCGCCCTCATTAATGTCAACCCCGGGCAAATAATCCAAAGCTTCCTGCGCGGTCCGGACATTGGCCTTTTGAAGTTCTTCTCCGGTAAGCACTTCCACCTTCACCGGCACTTCGTTTTCCTGATGTTCCGTCTTGGTCGAAGTGGTCACCACGATTTTCCCTAAATCCCCCTCTTCCACATCCGCCGCGCCGACACCGCCCGACAGCAGCGTCAAGCCCAGCAACACCAACCCTATGACTGCTAATCCTTTCATCCACCATAACTTGTTTAACATCATCCAATCGCTCCTTCTTTTGTAATTATATGTTAGTTGTAACTAACTTTTTAACAAATATACCCCCCTCCCGTTCGAATTATAATGACTTCACGGCATGAATGCACCCCTATCCCTTAGAACGTTATTCAGGAATCGCTCTAACCACCCGGTCCAACCGCCTTCTACCCAGCCTTCAGCCTTCTCCGGGCAATCACATAACTACCGCCGCTAATTGCCAACATTACCAGCCAAACCGCTATCGTATTAAAAACAGTCTTGTGATCGGTTTCCGATTGCGAGTCTTGCACTTGTTTAATCTCAAAAACCTGTTCTTCCGGTTTTTTCGGTTGTGGTTCCTGCTCCGCCCGGCTTGGTTTTAACCGTTTCCGTGCCCAATTACGCCGCTCCGTATGTCTCAGCGCATTGCCGCGCCTGGCTTCCGCCAATTTTTTCGCGACAAACTTCTCTAATTGAGCGGTCCCGATATGGACAGCGCCGGAGTTGCCGTGCTTTTGCAACGACGCCTGATATTCCCGCACAAGTTGGGCGACGGTTTTCGGGGCGGCCTTCCAATATCCCTTGCGGATCACTTCCAACATCCGGCCCACCAATGACTGGTAGGCATCGGGATTATTAGCGTCAAACCATCTTTTGAGTTCCATCCCGTATTTATCGTCAACGTAGACCGCTTTAAACTCATCCCACATTTTGTCATCAACTATCTGCGGGTCCATTACATCCCAGCCCCACACGTTTTCAATCGTCTTGGCGATCTCCCGGGCGCCGGCGTAGCCTTCGCGTTTTACTCCCTCAATCCATTTGGGATTCCAGTAACGGGTCCGCACCTCTTCCCGCAAGAAACTTGCGGCGGTCTCCATCCGCGGTCCGGAAGGATTGCGCAGATTGGCAATCCACAGTTCCGGGGTGGTCCCGTCCAAAGTCCGAATTGCCAATCCCATCCCGCCTAAATTTTGGTAAGGGTCATCGCCGGTCAACAAACCATAGAGATTGCTGGAACGGCTCAATTGCACCGCCTTGGTCCCGCTGAGCACTTTTTTAAACAAGTCAACCCGAGCCGCCCCCCAAAAATCCTTGCCATATAAACAGCCTTTATTTTGAAAATACATCTCCGCCAGCGTCTGCTCTTTTTCCCAGGTTTGACTGGCGGAAACCGCGTCATTCAATCCAGCGCCATAACTGCCCGTCCCATTGGAAA
>JASFQO010000031.1:0-10290 GCA_050115405.1 Bacillota bacterium | reverse complement strand
AAAATGTATACCGCCACCGAAAACAAGGAGATTCATTTTCGTTACCTCCACGCGAAATGCCGTAACCCCATCACCTATCAGAAACGTTGCCCGGTCTGTAATCAGGAAGTCCCTCCCGAGGAAATTGTCTGGGGTTATGAATACGAAAAAGGGCGTTACGTAATCTTAAAGGAGGAGGATTTTCAACGGATTCCTGGTGAAGGCAGCCGCACTATTGATATTCTGGACTTCGTTGACTTGCGCGAGATCGATCCGGTATATTTTGAAAAAAGCTACTTTCTCGAACCCAACGCCGGCGGTGAAAAGGCTTATGCCTTATTAAAACGGGCCATGGGCGCAACCGGTAAAATCGCCATCGCCCGCGTCGTCATCCGGACCAAATCCGCTTTGGCCTGTCTGCGGCTCTATGGTGACGTCGTGATGCTGGAAACCATGTTCTATCCGGATGAAATTCGCTCGCCGGCTGGTTTGGCCGGAGTAACCGGCGGACCGGCTTTACATGAAAACGAGATCACCATGGCGGTCAATCTGATCAGTAATCTTTCGGCTCCCTTTGAACCGGCCAAATATAACGATACTTATCGTGAACAACTGATGCGGATGATTCAAAGCAAGATAACCGACTCCGAGGTAGTTGCGCCCCTGCCGGAACCCCGCGGTGGCAAAGTAGTTGATCTGATGGAAGCCTTACAGGCCAGCCTGGCGGCGACCGAAAAAGCGCCGCCGCCGGAGGCTAAACCGCGCCGCCGGCGGTCTTCCGGATGACACTTCCGCAACAACTCCGCCCGATGCTGGCCGTAGCGGCGGATCCCTTTGACGCGCCGGATTATCTGTTTGAAGTTAAATGGGACGGTTGGCGTTGTTTAGCCTTTTTGGACGGAAAAACCCGGTTGCAGAGCCGCAATCTCCGGGATTTGACTCCGGCCTTCCCCGATTTGCAAGCCATTCATCAGGCGGTGGACCGCCCCGCTATGTTACTGGATGGCGAGATTGTCACCTTTTGGGAAGGGAAACCCAGCTTTATCAGGCTCCAGCGGCGCCTGGGCCGGATCTCTCCCAATTCCGACGTGATCGCTAAAGCGCCGGCGGTTTTTATCGCCTTTGACTTGCTGTATTTGGAAGGGGTTTCGTTAATGACCCGGCCTTTGGACGAGCGGCACAGCTTGTTGGAGCGCTACCTGCATCCCGACGAAACGCTGCAAATCAGCGCCACCGTTGCCGGACAGGGGGTCGCCTTTTTTGAAGCCTGCCGCGATATGGGGCTGGAAGGAGTCGTCGCCAAAAAATGTTCCAGTCTTTATTATCCGGGAAAACGCACTCCTTATTGGAAAAAGATCAAAGCGGTGCAACGCACCCTCTTCACCATTTGCGGCTACACCCTCGCTTCGCAGGGAAAGCCTCAATTAAACTCCTTGGCTCTGGCTGCCAAAGTCGAGCATGACTGGTTTTTTTTCGGTCTGGTCGGTACGGGAATCAGCGCCGCCACTGCCGCAACTTTGCAAGAATTATTACAGCCGTTGCGGGTTGCCGCGCCGCCCCAATTCGCCCGGCCGGTTAAACCGCCGCCCCGGTTGGTATGGGTGGAGCCCCGCCTGGTCGCTTTAGTGGAATATTTGGAAATCACGCCCGATTTGAAATTACGCCATCCGGTCTGGCGGGGCCTGCAGCCGGACAAACAGCCCGACGATTTTTGATGTAATGAGTCAGTTGAGTCAGGGGATTTACATTACCTCCAGAAGTGTGCGGCTTTTCACGGCGCATCAGCCAATCCGGCAAATCTTGCCACCTTTTTCAACGCTTCCGGATGGCTTCGTTATTCCTAACCCCTGGTATAGACAACATGAAAATTAATTTTCACCAGCAAATTAATGAAAACATTGCTCTTCGACATTGATGTAAATGTAATGATAAAATTGCGATATAATTTTGATAATAAAGCTGAAGGGAGTACGATGATGATTCAAATTCGACCGGTTTCCGATTTGAGGAATAAGTTCCCGGAGATTGAAGATCTTGTTGTCAGAGAGGGGCAATCGGTATATTTGACCAAGAACGGTTATGGATCAATGGTGGTATTAAGTTTGGAAAAATATGCGGAATTAACCGACGATATTGAGCTAAAGCTGGATGAAGCCGATCGAGAAGCAGACTTGACCGCTATAAGGTATCCCCACGACGAAATTTTTTCGCGGGTGAGATGAAGAATTATCTTCCCGTTGATGGTTTTGAGGTACCGGTCGCGAATCTGGAGAAGGTTTTTTGGCCCGGCGAGGGGATTACCAAAGGCGATGTGGTCCAGTATTATATCCGGATCTGGCCGTGGCTGCAGCCCCATCTTGCCGGTCGGCCGCTATCCCTGGTACGTTACCCGGACGGAATAACCGGAAAGTTTTTTTACCAAAAAAACTTTCCCGATCCGCCTCCCTGGGTTGAAACGCTCCCGGTCAACCGCGGACGGCGTACGGTACATTATGTACTTGGCAATAACTTGGCCACGCTGATTTGGAGCGTTAATCTCGGTTGCATTGAGGTCCATCCCTGGCTGTCGCAGGCGACTGATTTGGAGCATCCAGGTTATATCATTTTTGATTTGGACCCTATGCCGCCGGCCGGTTTTGATGCGGCCATCCCGGTCGCTCAGGCCATTCAGACCTTGACCCGGCAACTTTCCCTCGAAACCTTTCCTAAAATATCCGGGGCTACCGGCATTCATATTTATTTACCCCTGAAGCCGGTTTACACGTTTGCGCAGACCGGCACGTTTGTCAAACGGCTGGGGGAGATTATTATCAAAGCCCTTCCCAATCAAGCCACCAATGAGCGCCGGATTGCGCTTCGCGCCGGTAAAGTTTATCTGGACCATTTACAGAATATTCAAGGTAAAACTATTGCTTCCGTTTACAGCTTGCGCCCCTTTGCGGGGGCCCCCGTCTCCATGCCCTGTACTTGGGAGGAGTTGCCGCGTCTGCGGCCGGATAGTTTTTCACTGCATAACGCCATGACGCGGTTAAAACAAACCGGCGACCTCTTTCAAGGCCTATTACGGCTGAAACAAATTCTTCCCGAAGAACTTTTAGTTTAAACCAGGATCCCCATGTTGTTAATGTAGCAACAACGCCAAGGGTCCTGGTTTATTGTATAATTATACGGAAATAATTGCGGCCAATAATAAAAGAACGCTTGATACTCAAGATAAACAAAAGATTAATAGTTTTATTTTAGGCTTGCATTCTCTTGCATAAGTGTGTATAATTATAAATTAATTACTGGTCCAAAAGAGGTGAAATCATGATTAAAGTCGGAATTATCGGCGCCACCGGTTATACCGGAGGAGAGTTGATCCGGTTGTTGGCCGGCCATCCTGAGGCTAAGGTGACGGCGATTACCTCCCGGACCCATGCCGGGAAGAAGCTTGAAGAAGTCTTTCCGATCTTCGCGGGTTGGAATGGTCCGGTGTTTGGCGGAACGGATACGCCGGAGGCGGTAGCCGGTTGCGACGCGGTCTTTTTGGCGACGCCGCACGGCGTGGCGATGGAACTGGCTCCGGCCTTGCTCGCTAACGGGCAGAAAGTGATTGATCTCGGCGCTGATTTTCGTTTTCGGGAACCGCAAGTTTTTGAAACGTGGTATAAACACCAGCATTCGCAGCCGGAATTGACCAGGCGGACAGCGGTTTACGGCCTGCCGGAATTATACCGCCAAAAAATCAAGCAGGCCCCGGTGATTGGCAACCCCGGCTGTTATCCTACCGGTATTATTTTAGGGTGTTATCCTTTTATCAAAGCTGGAGTGATTGACCCGGATCGGATCATCATTGATTCCAAATCAGGGGTTTCCGGAGCCGGGCGTAAAGCGGATTTGGCCTATAATTTTTCCGAATTGACCGCTAATTTTAAAGCCTATGCTTTACCAAATCATCGCCATACACCGGAAATCGAGCAGGAACTGGCAGCGCTCGCCGGGCAACCGGTAGTTGTTTCCTTTACGCCACATTTACTGCCGGTAGCGCGAGGAATTCTCACCACCCTGCATCTGGCGTTGACAAAATCATTAACAACTGCCGAAGCGGAAGGATTGGTGGCGGCGGCGTATTGTCACGAACCGTTTGTGAAGCTGATTGCCGCGCCCGGTTTGCCCGAATTAAAAGGGGTAGTCGGGACTAATTTCTGCCATATCGGCGTCCGGGTTGACCCGCGTAGCCGCCAGTTGATTGTCATTTCGGTAATTGACAATATGGTGAAAGGCGCTGCCGGGCAGGCGATTCAAAATATGAACTTAATGTTTGGGCTGGCGGAGACTGCCGGTTTAACGCAATGGCCGATTTTCCCTTAAGGTAAATTTTTACGAGGAGTGAAAAAAATGATCCGACAGATTGCGTACGGAGTAACTGCGCCCCAAGGTTTTTTAGCCGGGGGAATCGCCTGCGGAATAAAGAAAGACCAAAAGGCCGACTTAGCCTTGATTTACTCGGAAGTTCCGGCGCAGGCGGCCGGTATTTTTACCACCAACCGGGTCCAGGCGGCGCCGGTGTGGCTTTCCAAGGAACATTTGCGTGATGGGACGGCGCAGGCCATCATCGCCAATAGCGGCAATGCCAATGCTTGTCTCGGTCCGGATGGCGCGGCGGCCGCCCGGGCAATGGCGGAGGCGGCGGCGCAATACTTAAATATTGATCCTACTGCGGTTTTAGTGGCCTCAACCGGAGTAATCGGCGTTCGTCTGCCGGTGGAGCGAATTGCCGCGACGCTCGCGGGCCGCCCGCGGATTTTGGCGCGTGACGGCAGTTTGGCGGCGGCACAAGCCATTATGACTACCGATACTATCGCCAAAGAGGTGGCTGTCGAAATTGAACTGTCCGGCTGTAAAACGCGAATCGGCGGAATTGCCAAAGGTTCCGGCATGATTCATCCGAATATGGCGACTTTGCTGGGCTTCATCACGACCGACGCGGCGATCACGTCGCCATTGTTGCATAAGACGGTGGCGGCGGTCGGCAAACGGACTTTCAACCGGATCACCGTGGATGGCGATACCAGTACCAATGATACTTTATTCGTTTTGGCCAACGGGAAAGCCGGTAATCCGCCGCTTGACGAGGAGAATGCGGACTATCGCCGGTTTCGGGAAGCGCTGGAAGTGGTCTGTTTGGAGTTAGCCAAGATGTTGGTCCGAGACGGCGAGGGGGCCGCCAAACTGATTGAGATTAAGGTCACCGAAGCGGAGACGGAGGCTGCCGCGTTGCAGGTCGGGAAAAGCATTGCCACCTCCAACTTGGTGAAGACTGCCATCTTTGGCGAGGACGCCAACTGGGGCCGGATTTTAGCCGCCGCCGGATACTCCGGGGTAGCGCTGCAACCGGAGCGGGTAGCTATTTATTTGGGAGATTTATTAGTCTGCCAAGGCGGAGTGGGGCTGGTCTTTGATGAAGAACGGGCCAAACGGATCCTGGCGGAAAAAGAGCTACAGATTACCGTGGCGTTGGGAGCCGGTCAATGTGAAGCTTCGATATGGACTTGCGATTTGACCTACGATTATGTGAAGATTAACGGCAGCTATCGTACCTGATACGCCAGAAAACGGGGTGATCAATAAGATGGAATCATTAATTGCCAAAGCGGCAATTTTGATCGAAGCGGTACCATATATCCGGACTTTTTACGGTAAAACCTTTGTGGTCAAATATGGCGGTAACGCCATGATTAACGCGGAGCTGAAGCAAGGGGTGATGCAGGATATCGTCCTGCTCAAGTTTTTAGGCGTTAACCCGGTGCTGATTCACGGGGGTGGTCCGGAAATTAATCGGATGTTGCAGCGGGTCGGCAAACAGTCGCATTTTGTGCAAGGGTTACGGGTTACCGACGCCGAGACGATGGAGATCGTCCAAATGGTGTTGGTCGGGAAATTAAACAAGGAGATTGTCAGCCACTTAAATTTATTAGGTGGAAAAGCGGTCGGACTGTCCGGTCAGGACGCCGGGTTGATTATGGCCCGCAAAACCGCCCCGACCATGCCTGCCGATTATCAGGGAGAACTTCCCGATATTGGCTATGTGGGTGAAGTGACGGCGATCAATATCCAGATTTTAGATCAATTGATTACCAATGGTTATATTCCGGTAATTTCATCGATTGGCATGGGAGAGGACGGCTGCAGCTACAATATCAACGCCGATATCGCCGCTGGGGAACTGGCTGCGGCGTTACGGGCGGAGAAATTATTGATGTTGACTGACGTCGAAGGCATTTTTGCCGATTATAACGATCAATCCAGCCTGATCTCCGCTTTACGGGTGGAACATGCTTACCGGATGATTAACGAACGGACCATTGCCGGCGGCATGATCCCGAAAGTGGAAGCCTGTATCAAAGCGGTGCAAGGCGGGGTTAACCGGACCCACATTATTGACGGACGGTTGTTACACTCGATGCTGTTGGAAATTTTAACCGATAAAGGAATCGGGACGATGGTAGTTGAATAAAGCAACGGGGGGTGAGTTATTATGCGGAATGTAAGTTTGGTTAAAACCGGTCAGGAAGTGGTTATGCGCAATGTCGGGCGGTTGCCGGTGGTTTTCGCCGGGGCGAACGGCTCCCGGCTGTGGGATGCGGACGGCAAGGAATACATCGATTTTTTAACCGGGATTTCCGTCTGTAATTTCGGCCATTGTCACCCGGATATTACCGCGGCGATTGCCAAACAAGCCGAAAAGATTGTCCACGTCTCCAACTATTTTTATTTGGAGGAACAGGTGGAGTTAGCCCGGCAGTTAGCCAAACTAACCGGGTACCGGCAAGTCTTTTTCTCCAATAGCGGAGCGGAAGCCAATGAAGCCGCGCTGAAATTAGCCCGGAAATACGGAAAAACCAAATTGGACGGCAAATTTGAAATCATCTGCGCTAAGAATTCGTTTCATGGTCGGACTTATGGGGCGTTGTCCGCAACCGGTAAACCGCAATATCAGGAGAACTTTCTCCCAATTGTACCGGGATTTAAATATGCCGAGTATAACAACTTGTCGGCGTGGCGGGAAGCGGTGACTGACCGGACCTGCGCGATTTTTTTAGAGCTGGTGCAGGGCGAAGGCGGGGTTAACCCGGCGCAACCGGAGTTTGTCGCCGGATTACGCCAGCTTTGTGAAGAACACGATCTTTTGTTCATGGTTGATGAAGTCCAGACCGGCTTGGGCCGGACCGGTAAATTCTTCGCCTATGAATATTACCATTTTCAACCCGATGCGATTACCGTCGCCAAGACTTTGGGCGGCGGGGTACCATGCGGCGCTTTGTTGGTTAATACCAAGGCGAATGTGTTTACGCCGGGGGATCACAGCACCACGATTGGTGGAGGCGCTTTGGCGTATGCGGCGGGCCTGGCGGTGCTGAAACTTTTACAAGCGCCCGGCATGATGGCTGAAGTCAACCGCAAGGGCGAATATATCCGCAAAGTATGGCAAGACTGGCAAGCGGAATTGCCGGTGATTGGCGCCAGCCGGGGTTTGGGACTGATGCTGGCCCTGGAGTTGAAAGCGCCGAGCAAACAAGTGATGCTGGCCTGTCTCGAAGCGGGTCTGGTGGTCAATGCGGTTACCGAGACCGCCTTGCGGTTGTTGCCGGCGTTTAACATTAGCCGGGGTGACTTGGACGAGGGCTTGAGCATACTGAAAGAAGTGTTAAAGCAGTTTTGATACGCTGGAAACTGTTTATTAGCCGAAGCCTAAAATAAACTTTATTTGGAGGAGTACCCATGGGACCCAAAGCGAAAAAAGTAGTCCTGGCCTATTCGGGCGGATTGGACACTTCGATTATTATTCCCTGGTTAAAGGAGAATTACGGTTGTGAGGTCATTGCCTATGCGGCTGATGTCGGCCAAGGCGAGGAACTGGAGCCGCTCAATGCAAAGGCTCTCAAAACCGGCGCCAGCAAAATCTACATTGAGGACCTCAAAGAGGAATTGGTCAAGGACTTCGTTTTCCCGATGATTAAATCGGGAGCGGTTTACGAAAATAAATATTTGCTGGGGACTTCGATTGCCCGACCGCTGATCGCCAAACGGCAGGTGGAGATTGCTGTCCAAGAAGGTGCCGACGCGGTCTGCCATGGCGCCACCGGTAAAGGCAACGACCAAGTCCGGTTTGAACTGACCTTTAAAGCGTTAAAACCTGATTTGCGGATCATCGCCCCCTGGCGCGAATGGCAGATTAAATCCCGTGAGGAAGAGATTGACTACGCCGCGGCGCGCGGGATCGCCGTACCGGTGACCAAAGCCAAACCGTATTCGATGGATCGCAACCTTTGGCATATCAGCTATGAGGGCGGGGTTCTCGAAGATCCCTGGAACGAATATAATGACGAGATGTTTATTTATACGGTTTCCCCGGAAAAGGCGCCGGATCAACCGGAAATAATCACCATTGATTTTGAAAAAGGGAATCCGGTCGCGATTAACGGTCAAGGCTATGACCCGGCGCCGCTTATCTTTAAACTAAATGAACTCGGTGGCAAACACGGTGTCGGCCGGGTCGATATTGTGGAAAACCGTCTGGTGGGGATGAAGTCGCGGGGCGTCTATGAAACTCCGGGCGGCGCCATTTTATATGAAGCCCATCATGCGCTGGAGACGATTACCCTGGACCGGGATACCTTGCATTATAAACAACAGATGGCGGGCCGCTATGCGGAACTGGTCTATAACGGACAATGGTTTACCCCACTAAGGGCGGCCATGGACGCTTTCGTGGCTAAAACTCAAGACCCGGTGACCGGCGCGGTGAAGGTCAAATTGTATAAAGGATCGGCCCAAACCGTGGGCCGAAAATCGCCGTATTCGCTCTACCAGGAAAAACTGGCCACCTTTGGGGCGGATGAAGTCTACAACCAAAAGGATGCGGAAGGCTTTATCAATCTGTTCGGCCTGCCACTGAAGGTACAGGCCGCCTTGAAGCAACAGGTGAAAAAGTAGGATAACGTAGTAATTAAAGAAGATTAAGTATAGCCGGTTTGTATTCATACGCCGTTTTTGGGTATTGCCTGAAACGGCGTTTTTTTATTTGTGACGCTTGACGAAAAAGATCTGGCACTAATGAAGAATAAGCAAACCCAACATTAGACCGGTTGTTCTAAAAATATGATGAAAGAGAGACGAATGGACAATGAAACACGATTTATAAGTAGTGATCAAAATTGTAATTGGCTTGGGATTAATGCCGTGTTTCTTTACAACTGTTTATGTCGGCGCCAAGCCGATTAAGGTGGGAATTTTACATTCCTTAAGCGGAACGATGGCAATTAGCGAAACTTCATTGCGGGACGCCGAGTTAATGGCGATTAAAGAAATTAATGCCAAGGGTGGGGTGTTAGGTAAAAAGATTGTACCGGTAATTGAAGACGGCGCTTCCGATTGGCCGACTTTTGCAGAGAAAGCTAAGAAATTATTACTATCTGACAAAGTAGCCGCTATCTTTGGCTGTTGGACTTCAGCCAGCCGCAAAGCGACTTTGCTGGTAGTGGAAAAGTATAATGGCTTACTTTGGTATCCGGTGCAATATGAAGGGCTAGAGGCATCGCCCAATATTTTTTATACCGGAGCGGCGCCGAACCAGCAAATTGTCCCGGCGGTTGATTATTTGTTGCAAAAGTTTTGATTAAGCAAATTTGTTAGGGTGAAAATTGATAGCATCAATTTTCACTCACAGTTTTGTGCCGCGACGCAGCATGAACGTTCGAGTGCTTTTTGATATTGGTTTATTTCGAGTTAATACTTTAACAATGTACTGTTTTGAATGGCATTGATCATCGCGGCGGCGATGAGTTGCTCCGATTCGTCGGTACTGAGATTAATGGCGATTTTTTTCAGCTCCAAATGGAAGTCGGTGGTCTTTTCAGCCGTACCGGGTGTCTGACCGGTCAACAAGACTTTTCCGTCCCACAGATCGATCATCCGGTAACCCAGGGTTAACTGGCATTTCGACCCCAATTTTAAATTGACGTTCTTATTACTCAAGTCAAGTTTGGGAGAAAATCCGACCACTTTAACTCCATTCAGTTGGACGACGATCAGATAATCCAGTTGGTAAGTTTGTTGAATTTTTTGCTGGGTTGTCTTGGTCAGTCCCTCCCAATTAGTGGCAGGAATGGCGGTGACTCCGGTAGTGGGCAGAGTCTGGCTCAACCAGGCGGTGAGCGCGTTATTTAAAGTGTCACGGTCGCCTTTTTCGGTTTCCAGATAGACTCCCAAACGTTTTTGGTCCAAAGTTTGTTTGGAAAACTCTCGGTTGCAACCGGTTAACAGGCC
>JASFQO010000030.1:0-10374 GCA_050115405.1 Bacillota bacterium | reverse complement strand
CGGATTAAGTTTGTGCCGGAACGCTTTACCAAGATCTATCTTGGCTGGCTGGAAAATATTCGCGACTGGTGTGTTTCCCGCCAGTTATGGTGGGGGCACCGGATTCCGGTCTGGTATTGCGGGGATTGCCAGGAAGTGATTGTGGCCCGGACTGAGCCGCGGATTTGTCCTAAATGCGGCAGTAGTCGGTTGGAGCAGGAGCAGGATGTATTGGATACCTGGTTTTCCTCGGCGCTCTGGCCGTTTTCCACCTTGGGTTGGCCCAAGCAAACCACGGAATTAAAGCATTTTTACCCGACTACGGTACTGGTAACCGGGAGAGATATCATCTTTTTCTGGGTAGCCCGGATGATCTTTATGGGACTGGAATTTATGAAAGCCGAACCCTTCCGGGAAGTGTTAATTCATGGCCTGGTGCTTGATAAAGACGGCAAAAAGATGAGTAAATCCCGGCCGGAAACCAGTGTTGATCCGCAGAATATTATTGACAGTTTCGGCGCCGATACTTTGCGGTTTACCCTGGCGACCGGTACCGCTCTGGGCCAGGACCAACGGTTTCAAATGGAGAAGGTTGAAGGCAGCCGCAATTTTACTAATAAAATTTGGAATGCAGCTCGCTTTCTTCTGATGCATCAGGAAAAAACAGCCGCCGGCGATTTAATTGATAATTTGCATGCCTCCTGGCTGCATTCGTTTGCCACCGGGGAAACCGATATCTTGCCCACTGACTGGCTGGCTCTGCCGGATCGGTGGATTTTAAGCCGGCTGCAGCAAGTTATTGCTGAGACCACCCGGCTGTTGGAACACTATGACTTGGGAGCTGCGGCCGCGTTGTTATATGATTTTATCTGGAGTGAATATTGCGATTGGTATATTGAGTTATCCAAATCCCGGCTTGATCACGACGAACTGTTGGAGCGCAAGATTGCCCGGACGATTCTAGCGCGGGTACTCCGGCAGCTTTTGGAATTACTCCATCCGTTCATGCCGTTTTTAACGGAAGAAATCTGGCAAAACTTGCCGCATCAGGGTGACAGTATTATGATTACGGCTTGGCCCGTAGCTGCGGAATCGTTACGGTTTACCGCGGCGGAACAGACCATGCGTTTAGTGATTGAGGTTGTGAAAGCAATTCGGAATATCCGGGCGGAAGCCAATGTCCAACCACAGAAGAAAGTCACCGCTATCTGCCAAGCCGCTCCCGGAAAACTGGCGTTACTGGATGACAACAGGGATTATCTGGTCAGTCTGGCCGGATTGGAAGCTCTGCAATTGCTGGCGATCGGTAAGGCCCAGCCCGTAAAGAGCGTCAGCGGCGTTGCCGGCGGAATTGCCATCTTTATTCCGCTGGAAGGGGTGATTGATGTCGCCCGGGAAGTGGAACGGTTAACTAAAGAATTGACCCAATTGGAGACGGAGATTGACAAAACCGAAGATCGCCTGGCCAGCTCGGCTTTTACCACTAAGGCCCCGCCGCAAGTGGTCGCCAAAGAACAAGCAAAGGTGACCAATTTCAAGGAGAAAGCCGTCAAAATCCGGGAACGGCTGGCGCATTTAGGGTGAAAATTGCCGCTAGGCAATTTTCACTCCACGGGTTGTGTTTGCGAACGTAGCGCAAACACGAAAGTTAGGGTGAAAATTCGTCAGAAGTTACGCTCCACGTATTGTGCTTGCGAACGTAAGTGTAAGCACGGAAGTTAGGGTGAAAATTTTATAAAATAGGACTTAAGTCGGTCTTCATTTTGGAGCCGGAGGCTTTTAGCCTCCGGTTTACTATTTAAATAAAAAAATCCATTTTAACTTGGTCTTTTTGGGGTTAAACAAACGGATAAGAAACAGCTAAAGAAACAGCTAAAGAAACAGAGCAGTTAATTTGTTGGAAAATGCCGGGAAATGTTTAAACTGTTTTAAAATAATTTGTAAAGGTCAAATATTCTTTGAAATTTTTTGGAAAGTATGGTAAAATTAGTTATAAAGTTAAATTAAAGGATGCGGTTTTAGTTGAAAAACATAGTATTTGTTTTAATCCACGGATTTGGTGGCAGTACTGATGAAGTTGCCCCCCTGGCGGATTTTTTCAGCCGGAAAGGTTATCGGACCATCTGTCCCAAACTCAAAGGGCACACCGGAGCGTGGCATGATTTAAAGGGAGTCAAGTATCAAGACTGGATTCGTTCGGTTACCGATGAACTGGAAACGGTCGAAAATGACATTACCGACCTTATTGTCATCGGGTTTTCAATGGGCGGTCTGATTGCTTTGAATTTAGCCACGCGCCATCGGTTTGCCGCGGTGATTACCATTAATACGCCGATTTATTATTGGGACTTAAAAAGAATCGGGTTAAAATTGTTAAACGATTTTAAGAACCGCGAATTCAGTAATTTGCAACGTTATTTGGACTCGTCGGCCGTTTTACCCATTGGCGCGATACTTAATTTCAAGTTGCTGCTCAAGCAGACGAAACCGATAATCAGGGAAATTACCTGTCCGCTTTATGTGTTACAAGGGTCGGATGATGACGCGGTAATGCCCCGCAGCGCCAATTATATCTATGAGCGGGCCCGGACCACGGTGAAACGGATTGACTTTTTTGATCATTTCGGCCATGAAATGTTACAAAGCGCGGCGGCTGAAACCGCGATTGCCAGTATTGAGCGGTTTGTTGCCGAACTTATTTAAATAATAAGTCAGTCGGGGAAAACGATTTTGCAACGAAATACTCAAAAGTTAATGAGGTATTTCGTTTTTTATTTGTATTTTAATGTTAAATCGTGTAAAATAAGTAATATAAAAAAAGTCGGAAAGTAAGAATGGAGATGTGATGGATGGAGAAAGAAATCAAGGCCGAAGTTTTTGCCCGAAAGCCGTTTTTTGGTTTAAATCTGCCAATTTTCGTCCAAATTCAGATAATCATTATCTTTATGGTGGTTTCGCTGGCGGTGTTGGGCTTTACTACGCTTAATATTATTAACACCATGAAACGGACCACCAATCAAATGATGGCCCGGAATAACAGTTTGATGGAGAATGTGGTTAATTCCCGAAAAATGTTTAATGAACTCCAAATTCAGTATTTTCGGGCTTTGATGGGTGATTCGGGTCGTCCTTCCGAATACGCCCTGCAAGGGGTGATTGATATTTTGGGGGCGCTAAGCGCGGTCGATAATGTCGAGGTTGATAAGCTGACCCGCAAGTTGAATTCATTGAAGGCCATATTACGTCGGTCGCCGAGTTCCGACGGTTATCGTCGGGTCATCAATTTAGGCCTGGAATATGGAGCCGGTTTGGATAATATGCAACAAATGATCAGCGATTCCGCAACCACGATTGTCATTAATAATGAACATTATTCCCGCCGGGCCAAAACGATTATGCTTATAATTTTGATTTTAAGCGGGATCATTGCAATATCATTCGGATTTGTAATTGCCTTTTCCCTTTCCCGGTCGCTAAAAAGAATCGGTAATACTACCAAAGCTTTGGCGACCGGAGATTTGACCCAAAAAGCGGGCCGTTTCGACTGCCCTGAAGTCAAAAAAGTGGCCGTGGAGTTGAATAACTCCATTGATGGACTCAGACAATTGGTATTCGCGATTATCCGTCAATCCGAGGATATTGTCAATTCCAGTCACAACTTACGGGATACCGCCTCCACAACCGAAGAATCCGCCCAGCAGGTGTCCAAATCGATGGGGGAGTTGGCCGATGCCAGTAATGAACAGGCGAAGCAGGTCAATTTAGCCATGGGCACCATCAATAATTTAGTGGCGCTGGTGGAACGAGTCGGGAATGAAATCCGCAATATTGCGGTCTCATCGGAACAGGTCGTCCGGTCGGCCCGGTTGGGACAGCAGTCCACGGATATTATTAACAGTACCTTTTATGACTTATATACTTCCACCGAACAGACCTCCCGCGCGATTGACGAATTAAGCGAAGCTTCCCGGGAAATATCCGAAATCAGTTCCGTAATCAACGGTATCGCCGAACAGACTACTCTTTTGGCGGTCAATGCGGCAATTGAGGCGGCCCGCGCCGGTGAAAAAGGCAAAGGTTTCGGGGTGGTCGCCTCGGAAATTCGGAAATTGGCAACCCAATCGAAAGAAGCGGTGGATTTGATTTCCGGTTTAATCGTCCAAATGAATGTCCGGTCCGATAATGTAGTGGCCGTGGTCCAAAAGGAATTAAACCATATTAATGTGGGAAAGGACACGGTGCTTCGCGCAAACAATAATTTCGCCGAAATTTTCAAGGTTGTGAATGATAATATTACTCAAGTCAGCGATGTCGTCAAATTGGCGACGGAGATGTCGGAGAAGAACAATGCCACGATCGAGGCGATTTCATCCATTGCCGCGATTATCGAAGAAAATCTGGCCAGCGTCGAGGAGATCTCTGTGACCTCTCAGGAACAATGCGCCTCGATGCTGTACGTAGCCGATTCAACTAATAATTTAAATAAAATTTCGGAACAATTGAAAAAATCCGTGGCGAAGTTTCGGTTGGACACTATAGAAGATGAACTAAATACTAAAGCGTAGGTTCACATCTCAAAAGTCAGAGGTGAACTAACCACTAAGGAAAGTTGGTTCATCTAATCAAGCAAGGAAATATGTTGAACCGTTAAAGATTATTAGTTCAATATATATTTGACCGTAAAGGAGGACGAGAGAATGAAACCCAAATTGCTGGGACTGTTGGGATTGGGATTATTATTCATGGCGGCCGGTTTAAGTTTTGCCGCCGGAAAAGTGGAAGTATTCAGTTGGTGGACGGGCGGCGGCGAAGCGCAAGGGTTGCAGGCGTTGATTACCCAATATGAAAGGCAGTCTCCCGGCGTTAAATTTATTAATGCGACGGTGGCCGGCGGTGCGGGCGTTAACTCGCAAAAGATATTAAAGACCCGTATGTTGGGCGGTAATCCGCCGGACTCCTTTCAAGTGCATGGTGGGGCGGAATTGACTAATTTATATGCTAAAATGGGAATGTTGGAACCGTTGAACCGCTTGATTGATTTTAAAGGATTTAATCGGCAAATCATTGACCTTTGCAGTTATCGGGGGCGGATCTATGCGGTACCGGTTAATATCCACCGGGGCAATGTCCTGTGGGGCAACAGCGCCATTTTGAAGCGGTATCATATTGCCATGCCGAAGACAATCCCCGCATTGTTTAAAGCCTGTCGTAAATTGAAAAGGAAGGGCATTGACGCCCTGGCTTTGGGCGACACCGACAAATGGGAAGCCTTGCAATTGTTTGAAAATATTTTATTAGCGACATTAGGCCCAAAAAGATATAACGGATTATGGAAAGGGAAGACCTCCTTCGCCGTTCCTGGCGTGAAAAAAGCGCTGGCTCGGTTTTTAAAGTCCGTTAAATATATTAATCGGGATCATTCGGCCTTGGGCTGGCAGGAAGCCGCCGCCAAAGTCTATGCGGGCGAGGCGGCGTTTACGGTGATGGGTGACTGGGCGGAAGGCTACTTTAAAAGTGTCGGTTGGACCCCCAACCGGGAATTTTGTTTTGCCCCTTTTCCGGGTACCAAAGGCAGTTTTATGGTCATCACCGATTCTTTCCCGTTGCCAAAGGGGGCGCCCAATCGTAAAAATGCGATTGCCTGGTTAAAAACTGTTGCTTCGATTGAGGGGCAAGATGCTTTTAATCCGTTGAAGGGCTCGATACCGGCCCGGCTCGACGCGAATCGGAACCGTTATGACGTCTATCTCCAAAGCTCGATGGCTGATTTCGCCCGGGATACATTAACGCCGTCTATTGCCCACGGGATAGCGGCGCCGGCCGGTTTTATCGTGATGCTTAACAACACGCTCAATATTTTAATGGTGAATCATGATCTTGAGGAAGCGGCCGCCACCATTCGGAGGGCTGCCCGACGCTATATAAAAAAAGGATAAATTCGCTATGCCGGCGAATTTTTTAAAAAAAGGATCATTTAAAAAGGATATTTTCGGAAATGAAGCGTGAAAAATTAATTGACAGTGTATAGTTGACAGTTAAAACCATTTTTTTATTACTATTTGTGTCGCCAGCGGCAGCGGCGAGATGGAGGTTATAATGAAAAGAATTATTGTGATTTTGTTGTTAATGACCGTTTTCTTAAGCGGCAATATCAGCGGATTGGCAATTGCGGTCGAACCGGCGGCGGCCTCGCTTCCGGCAGCGCCGGAAACTACCGGGGTTGCGCCCTCAGACGCGACAGATTCGCTTCCGCCACAGCCGTTTTTAACTAATCCTGTGCAAATTGTCCATCCAACCGAAAATGCGAAAACACCTGCTATATCAGAGACTTTTGTTTGCGGGTCGGCGCCGCCGGACGGGAAACTGACCATTAACGGCCAACCGGTAACGATGGATCCGGGAGGCGGGTTTCTGGCCATGGTTGATCTTGTCCCCGGGGAATTCGTAATCGAGGCCGAACTGACTTGGCGCGAGCATACATATTGGGCGAGGCGGACGATCATGGTGGCCGCGCCGGAACAACCGGCCCCGGTGACGCCGCTTACGATTGAGTATGTTACGCCCGGGCAGGATCAGGAGTTACTGCCTGGCGACACGGTTACTGTGGTCTGTAAAGGGAGTCCCGGTATGCAGGGCTATTTTACCATTCAAGGTGTGAGGCGTCGCTTGCCATTATCGGAATCGCCGTCAGGAATGGCCGGAATTTATCGGGGCGTCTATCGGGTTAACGCCAAAGACCGGCTGCAACGGTCCAGGATCAAAGTTACTTTGATTGATTCCCGGAAAAAGCGGGTCGAGCGGAAAGCGCCGGGCCGGCTCTCGTTATTTGCGGCTGATTTGCCGGTTATCGCTCAAGTGGCTGCGGCGGGTGTCGTATTACGAGCCGGGCCGGCTTTAAGCCCATATGACAAAGGCGGCTATCTATTGTTTCCACCGGAGGAGACCCTATTGCAGTTAACCGGGAGAAGGGGTAATGAATACCGGGTTCGGTTGAATGATTCGCAGTCGGTGTGGGTTACGGTCGACCAAGTGAAATTGCTGCCGGAAGGGACTGCGTTTCCCCGGGCGGTGATCGGCAATTTGGCGGTCAGACGGGTGCAAAACACAATTCAGGTGCGGTTACCGCTGAATTGGCAACTTCCGTTTAAGGTGGAGGCCGACAGTCACGGCCGGTATCTGGACTTGGTGTTGTTCGGGGCCTACTCCAATACGGACCGGATCACGAATACGGCGACCGCAGTCGTCAAGCAGGTAAACTGGTTCCAGGATGACCGGGAGACTTACCGTTTGCGCGTCAATACAGCCCCGGACAGTTGGTGGGGTTATGACGTCCGGTATGAGGGCCGCGCATTGGTCCTGGAGTTGCGGACGCCGCCGCCCTTGGCTGCGGGGAGCAATCCTTTGGCCGGTTTGACGGTGGCGGTTGATGCCGGGCATGGCGCGGGCGGCGGGGCGATTGGGCCGACCGGTTATGCTGAAGGTGACGCCAATTTTGCAATTGCGGCGGTAATGCAAAAAAAATTGCAGGCCAAAGGGGCCCGGGTGATCCTGACCCGACCGGGAGCGGTAGACGTACCTTTGGCGGCGCGGCCGAAAATGGCGTGGCGGGAACGCGCGGACATTTTAATCAGCGTGCATAACAATGCGTTGGGCTACGGCGGCAATCCTTTACAGAAACACGGCTTTGAGATTTATTATTTTACACCGATGAGTTATGCGTTGGCGCGGGAAATTCATCGCGCTTATCGGGAAAACTTCGGGACGGGACAACAATTTTCACTACCGGATGGCGGTCTGTACTACGGCAATCTGGCGCTGACGCGGGCGCCACAAATGCCTGCGGTGTTGGTGGAATCTGCTTATCAGATCTATCCGGCGGAAGAGGCCTGGCTGAAAACGGAGGAGTTCCGGGAGGCTTGCGCGGAGGCGATGATCGCCGGATTGGCGAGCTATGCCCGCCGGATGCGGCGGGGAAGGACCGGAAATTGATGAGCCGGGCGAGGTAAAAAGGGGAATAGGGGGAGTCGGGCGCAATGTCGTCAAGCTGCGCTTACAAAAAATGGAATAAAGAAAAAGATTAAAATAATAAAATATGTGATAGTGTACGCCAAGCAAGCTTGGCATTTCTGACAAGGTGAAAGTCCTTGCCGGGTAAGGCTTAGTCAGCCACCCGTATTGAGTGTTGCGCGGGTATCGGTAACGATGCACGTGAAGTGTACACAAAGCACGATGCGGGCCGTAAGGAGGACCGTGACTCCTTAAGCAATTCAGCCTCGTTAGATTATAAAAATGTAGGTGGCGACATGGTGCTATCCATGGAAGCCAAAACGAAGGAATCGATAAGGCGAGATTCCGGAGGGCCTACCGGGGTCAAAGAGCATGGCACGTATTGAGAGAAATGACAGGAACTTGGGAGGCCCTGTGGCTCCGGCAAAAGTCGGTAGGGCAACTGAAACGGAAAAAGAGGGAGTCCACAAGCCACAGGGAGTCGGACCAGCCCATAGTACTCTGAGAACGGGAGAGCCGTTTTACAAGGGGAAGGGAACTAGCTGGCAGGGATACGTAGCTTGTAAAGGGAACACAAAAACGAACAAGGCAGGGTCGTGATCTGATGCTAACCTCACTGCAAGCAATAGCAGAGAAGGCAAGGAAACTCAAGGGATACCGATTTCAAAATCTCTATGGGATGTTGGATGTCGAAGGGTTAATGGAAGCCTGGAAGAAAATCAAGAAAAAGGCGGCGCCTGGAGTAGATGGAAAAACTGCCGCTGAGTATGGCGAAAACCTGGAGGAGAACATTCAAAACACAGTGGAGGAGTTAAAAGGGAAACGGTACAAAGCAAGACTGATAAGACGGACGTACATACCAAAAGAAAAAGGTAAGCTGAGACCACTGGGAATCCTGGTGGTAAAAGACAAAGTAGTGCAACAAGCAGCAGCGACGATACTGGGAGCCATATTCGAGCAAGACTTTCTGGAGTGTAGTTATGCCTATCGACCAAACAGAGGGGCGCAGCAGGCGGTGAGAGATTTGACACAAGAGCTGCAGTTTGGAGGATATAAGTACATAGTGGAAGCGGACATCCGGGGCTACTTTGACAACATTAACCATGAACAGCTCATGGAGATGGTAGAGCAGCGAGTAGATGACCAGGCGATGATGAGACTAATCTGGAAATGGCTGAAGGCTGGGATACTCGAAGCAGACGGGAAAATAATCGACCCGATAACAGGAACAATCCAAGGGGGAGTAATAAGTCCGTTACTGGCAAACATCTACCTGCACAATGTGTTGGATGTATGGTTTGAAAGCTTGAAGCCGCTGTTATTAGGGAAGGCATACCTATGTCGTTATGCGGATGACTTTGTCTGTGCGTTTCAGAACCCAACAGACGCCGAGAGGTTTTATCGGGCACTGGGGAAAAGAATGGGAAAATACGGACTGGAAGTAGCGACAGAAAAGACGAGGATTATCCCATTTGGGCAGTCCACGAAACAAAAGGGAAGCAGCTTCGAATTCCTGGGGATCGAATTTAGATGGGGAGTATCCCGAAAGGGAAACGCTATCGTCAAGAGACGAACGACCAGGAAGAAGCTACGGAAATCGCTGCTAAACTTCACAGCCTGGTGCAGAAAGAACCGGAGCAAAAGGTTATGGAAACTCTTTTTGGAGCTAAATAGCAAACTGCGGGGATATTACAACTACTATGGAGTAATAGGGAATTATCCCAGCTTGAATCAGTTTTACGAGCAAGTAAGACGGATATTATTCAAATGGCTAAACCGCAGAAGTCAACGGAAGAGTTTTACCTGGGAAAAGTTTGAGGGATGCTGGGAGCGCTATCGGGCAATGAAACCGCGTATCACTGAGAGATATTATCAGTTGAAATTGAACTTGAGTTATTGAGCCCAAATACGGAAGCGAGTATCACTGAGGAGCCCGGTGCGGAAAAACTGCACGCCGGGATCTGTACGGGGGTTGCGGAGTAATTCGCAGTCCTACCGTTGACTAAGTGCAGTTTTTGGTAATTAATATAAGCCGAACTTGATGACATTGGGCTGGAGGCTGGAAATCAGTACTTGTAGAATACGATTACGGAGGGATCACAATGCGGAATGTAGTCACGGCGGCTATTCAAATGAGCTGCAGTTGGGATCTTGAGGCCAATCTGGCCAAGGCGGAAAGGATGGTACGGGAAGCCGTCGCCACTGGGGCCCAAATCATCCTGTTACCGGAGTTGTTTGAAACCCCTTACTTCTGTCAGGAAAAAAATCCCGAATATTTTCACTATGCCACCCCGCCTGAACAAAACCGGGCTATTACCCGTTTCCGTCAAGTCGCCCGCGAGCTGGAAGTGGTCTTGCCGATCAGTTTTTACGAACAAAGCCCGACCG
>JASFQO010000029.1:0-10486 GCA_050115405.1 Bacillota bacterium | reverse complement strand
GGAAAGGTAAAGACCAAAAAAATCATGTCCGATATCGGCATTGATGAAACCCGTCGGATTCAAGGCCTTGGAAACCGGCAAAAACAGGCTTTAATTGAACGATTCGGTAGCAAATAAGGAAGGAGGCCCCGAATTACATCATGGAAATTAAACTTGTAAATATCGGGTTTGGCAATATTGTCTCCGCTAACCGGATCATTGCCATAGTAAGTCCCGAATCATCCCCTATTAAACGAATTGTCCAGGAAAGTCGGGATCGCGGGATGTTAATCGACGCTACATATGGCAGACGTACTCGCGCAGTAATTATTACTGATAGTGATCACATCATTCTTTCCGCTGTCCAACCTGAAACCGTAGCCCATCGTTTATCTTCCAAAGATACAACTGCGGATCCGGAAGATTAGGGGTTTATAATGCCACGAGGTTTGTTAATTGTAATTTCCGGTCCGTCCGGAGTGGGAAAAAATACGGTGATTTCCAATTTGTTTGGCCAGTTGCCGAATTTATGTTATTCAATTTCCGCAACCACGCGCGCTCCCCGCGAAACCGAAGTTGACGGTGAGAATTATTTTTTTCTTACCGAAGCGGAGTTTTTGAGACGAGTCGCGGCCAATGAGTTTTTGGAATGGGCTAAAGTCTATCAACATTACTACGGCACCCTGAAAAGTTACGTCATCGGGTTGGTTGAAACCGGAAAAGACGTGATTTTGGATGTGGATGTTCAAGGCGGAGCGGCAATCAAAAAGGTTTTGCCGGAAGCGGTTTTAATTTTTCTGGCACCCCCGTCGCTTGGTGAATTAAAAAAACGTTTAAGCGATCGCTGTACCGAACGTCCGGAAGAGATCGAACTGCGGTTAAAGTATCTGGTTACCGAGTTCGAATGTATTCCCCAATATGATTTTTTGGTTATTAATGACCAAATTGACTTGACATGCCAAAAAATAAAGGATATTATAGGTGCTGAAAAATGTCGAGTCGCTCGGCAGGAACCCGGGTTTTTGAGGAAAATGTTAGGGGAATAAGTGTCTCTTACAAAAAAAGGGGGAAATTGCGATTGATCTACCCGTCACTTGACGAACTGCTGCGCAATGTTGATAGCCGTTACACCTTGGTAACCGCAACCGCCAAAAGAGCCAGAAGCATTTTGGATGAATCACGGTCGGATGATGAAAAGACTATTAAAGCTGTTTCGCTCGCGTTATATGAAATAGGTTCTCAAAAAGTAAAGATTGAGCATACCAAGTCGGGTATTAAGTGAGTTAAGATTGATTAAATTTATAACAAAAATCTCAGAGTTTCTTGTTACTCTGAGATTTTTGATTTATAATTAAACCAGTCAATACTTATTAAATTGTAGGGGATCTTGAATGCAGGGGAAAACACTGGTCTTAGGGGTTACCGGCGGGATTGCGGTGTACAAAGTCCCGGACCTGATTAGCCGGCTGCGTAAAAAGGGCTTGAATATTGAAGTAATCATGACCCGCGCGGCGACTGAATTTGTAACTCCGTTGACTTTTCGGGAAATTTCGCACAATCCGGTACATGTGGAGATGTTTGCGGGACCGGCCATATGGGATGTTGAGCATATTGCGTTGGCCCAAAAAGCGGACGGTTTTGCCGTTATTCCGGCGACCGCCAATATCATCGGTAAGCTGGCGAACGGGATTGCGGATGATTTGGTGACGACTACGGCAATGGCGGCTACTTGCCCCAAGTTGATCGCGCCGGCGATGAATACGGCGATGTATCAAAATCCGTTTTTCCAGAAAAATCTGACCGCCTTAATCCAAGCGGGAATGGTCCTAGTCCCGCCGGATAGCGGCCAATTGCTCTGTGGCGCGAACGGGATCGGTAAATTGGCCAATTTGGATGAATTGGAACTTTATCTGGAAAAATTGTTAACTCCGCCCGATTTGGCCGGACAAACGGTCTTAATTACAGCGGGCGGCACCCGTGAACCCCTTGACCCGATTCGCTATTTGACAAATCGTTCTTCAGGGAAAATGGGCCATGCTTTGGCTTTGGCCGCCTGGAAACGGGGTGCCCGGGTTATTTTGGTGACCGCGGCGGATTTACCGGTCCCCGTTCGCGAAATTACAGTCGCGCGCGTCGCGACTACGGTTGAGATGGGGCGGCAAGTGCAACAATATGCGCCGCAGGCCGCGATCGTGATTAAAGCGGCGGCGCCGGCTGATTTTCGGCCGGAAACGACGGCGCCGCACAAAATCAAAAAAGAGGGGCGGGAACTCACTTTAAAATTGGTCCCCAATCCGGATATTCTCGCCGAATTGGGTCGTGTCAAACAGCCCGGTCAGATACTGGTCGGGTTTGCCGCCGAGACCGATTCCCTGGCCGAACAGGCTGTCGCCAAATTACAATGCAAAAATCTCGACTTAATCGTCGGAAACCTGGTTGACCGGCCGGAGGTCGGGATGGGAGCCGCTACCAACCGGGTAGTGATTTTCTCGCGCGAGGAGGCGCTGGAACTACCGGAAGCCGCTAAACCGTTGCTGGCGGATCAAATTTTGACCCGTGTCTCTAAATATCAAAAAGAACAGGTTTTAAAGTGAACGATGAGCAAAATCGCCAAGGTTTTACTCACTTTACATGCGAATGCTCCGGACCGGCTGTTTGATTACCTGATTCCGGAGCAACTGGAAACGATAATTCAAGTTGGCGCCCGGGTAGTGGTTCCTTTGCAAAACCGGACCACGATCGGTTTTGTCTGGGAGTTGGCCGCCGCCTCGGAACAACCGGGCTTAAAAGCCTTGCTACAAGTGGTGGATGCTCCGCCGCTGGTAACGTCATCCCAGTATCAATTGGTGAATTGGCTGGCGCCGTATTATATTTGCAGCCGGATGGATGTCTTGAAATTATGTTTACCCTCGGGCGCGCAACTTTCCCGCCAAACCGATTATCAATTGAAGACATCGAAAACACAATTGGAGCAGGTTTTGCGCTCGCATTTTCCGTTGGCCCCGATAGCGGCCTTAACCGCTCAAATAGTTCAGGCCGATCAAACTAAGGCGGCGGCGGCTGTCTGGCAAAAAATTTTTGCCTTGACTCCGGAAATACTGACTTTGCTTTTGAAACGGAAATTAATTACCAAAAGAACCGTTCTCGGCCCGCCCAAAGTCAAACCGAAAGTAGTTAAAATCTATCAATGGGAGGCCGCCTTTGTCAAGCGGGAAAGCCCGGCCGGGGAACGGGTTCGTACCGTTTTGCTGGCCCATCCCGACGGATTGACCCGGCAGGAACTATGCGCCCAGGCTCAAGTAAGCCCGGGGGTCTTCGTTCGTTTACATAAAATCGGAGCATTGCAGGAGAAGGAAGTACCGGTGGAACGGGTGCCGGCCGGCTGGGACGAGCGCCTTAAACTGCGCCCAATTGTTTTCACCCCCGAACAGCAGGCGGCTTATGAAGGAATCACTGACGCAACCGCAGCGAAACCTTTTTTATTGCACGGAGTAACCGGCAGCGGCAAGACGGAAATCTACTTTGAAATCGCCGCCGATGTGCTTCGTTCCGGCCGGCAAGTCTTATACCTGGTGCCGGAAATCGCCCTGACGCCGCAAACTTGGGAACGGGCCCGGGCCCGCTTTGGCGACCAGGTGGCGTTGTTGCACAGCAATATGGGGGATGGCGAACGTTATGACCAATGGTTTAAGATCAAAAACGGCCTGGCCCATTTGGTGCTGGGAGCGCGTTCGGCCCTGTTCGCCCCGTTTGACCGTTTGGGCCTGATTATTGTTGACGAAGAACATGAAACCACTTATAAGCAGGAAGAAACCCCCCGTTACCATGTACGTCGGGTGGTGGAGCAACTGGCGAAAATCAGCGGCGCCCGGGTAATCTTCGGGTCCGCGACACCAGCGATTGAGACTTTTTATCATGCGACAAACGGGGACTATCACTATATTCAACTGGGGAAACGCCATAATTCCCGTCCGTTGCCGGAAGTGACCCTGGTCGACATGCGGGAAGAACTGCAAAAAAAGAATAAAAATATCATAAGCGCGCCGCTTTTTGCGGCCTTGCGGCAAACCCTGGCGAACCGGGAACAAGCGTTGCTGTTTTTGAATCGGCGCGGCCATTCGACCTTTATTCTTTGCCGGGATTGCGGCCAGGCTTTGCAATGTCCGGCCTGTGAAGTCTCCCTGACCTATCATTCCCAGGAAAATGTCCTGCGCTGCCACTATTGCGACTACCGTCAACCGGTCCCGGATGTTTGCCCCAAGTGCGGGAGTACCCGGATTCGCTATTTCGGCAATGGGACCCAAAAGTTGGAGGCGGAATTGGCGGAGAGTTTCGGCGCGGCGCGGATTGTCCGGATGGACCACGATTCGACGGCCCGCAAGGGGGCACATCAACAGATTTATCGGGAATTAACCGCCGGATCGGTGGATATCTTATTAGGGACGCAGATGATTGCCAAGGGGTTGGATTTGCCTCGGGTGACGTTGGTCGGAGTGATTTCCGCCGACTCTACTTTGAATATGCCGGATTTTCGCTCCGCCGAACGTTGTTTTCAACTGTTAACCCAGGTCGCCGGAAGGGCCGGACGCGGCGACCGCAACGGCCGGGTGATCTTTCAGACCTATAACCCGGAGCATTATGCGGTGGTCTTGGCCAAAAGCCATGATTATCAGGGATTTTATCAAGCGGAGATCGCTCAGCGGCAACAGTTGGCATATCCGCCTTTTTCCGAAATTGTTAAGATTGGTTTTTCCGGTTTGCAGGAAACCAAGGTTGGCGAGGCGGCGCAAAAATTCGCCCGGATTATGCTAAAGGCCAAACAGTCGGTTTTAACCGCGACTGCCGACGGCGGGGTGGAAATCATGGGCCCGGCTCCGGCGGTAATCCCCAAAATCCAAAATTTATATCGTTGGCAGTTATTGCTGAAAACTACCGATTCCGCCGTGATTGAGCCGATCATCGGACAGTGTCTGGCGAACTTTCCTTTTCGGCAATATGCCGATATTCGCATCATCCGCGACCGTAATCCGTATTCGGTACTTTGAAAAACAATGATTAACTAACAGCAGAGGTGAATGGATTGGCATTTTTAAAAATTAAAATTCTGGGCGACCCGATATTGCGTCGCAAGGCCCAGCCGGTGAGGAAAATTACCAAACGCCTGCGTAATCTGGCAAAGGATATGCTGGATACGCTGTATAAAGAGAACGGGGCAGGTTTGGCCGCGCCTCAAGTCGGAGTGTCCGAACGGGTAGTGGTGATTGATGTCGGTAAAGGACCCCTGGTTTTAATCAATCCGGAGATCATTGCCAGGGAAGGGCAATCCCGGGATAGTGAAGGCTGTTTGTCCATTCCGGGTCGCAGTGAGTATGTTACCCGCGCTCAGAAAGTTCGGGTGAAGTTTATGGATCTCCGCGGTCAAACCATAACTATGGAAGGCGAGGATCTCCTGGCCCGTGCTTTTCAACATGAGATCGACCATCTTAATGGAATCTTATATATCGATTATCTGGATGCGTCGGTAAAGGAGAGCTGACCATTGCGAATCTTGTTTATGGGAACGCCGGAATTTGCGGCGGTGAGTTTAACGGCTTTGCTCCGGGACGGTCAGGAAATCTGTGGGGTGGTCACCCAACCGGACCGCCCCGGCGGCCGGGGAATGGCCTTAAAACCATCCGCAGTTAAACAAGTGGCCCTCAAACGGCAATTGCCGTTGTGGCAACCGGAAAAGGTCAATACACCCGAATTCATCGCTTTGTTTCGTCAACTACATCCCGCAGTGGTCGTGGTCGTGGCGTTTGGGCAGAAAATTCCGGCCCCAATCTTGTTTGAGCCGGAATTCGGCTGTATTAACGTCCATGGTTCTTTACTGCCGCAATACCGGGGCGCGGCGCCGATTCAATGGGCGGTGCTCAATGGCGACGCTACTGCCGGCGTGACCACGATGTATATGGATGAAGGGTGGGACACCGGCGATATCATCGCCCAGGCCGCTTTATCGGTCAGCTCGATGGAAAACTATGGCGCAGTCTATACGAGACTGGCCCGGCTGGGGAGCGAATTATTAGTGACGACGCTGGACGCCGTAACTAAGGGGACGGCGTCGCGCACGCCGCAAAACGCGGCTGCGGCCACCCCGGCTCCCAAGTTAAGGCCGGAATGGAAACAGATTAACTGGCAAGAAACGGCGGGAAGAATTCATAATGTGGTGCGGGTTTTTGCGCCAACCCCAGGCGCGGAAACTTTTTGGCGCGCCCAGCGTTTGAAAATATTAAAGACTACAGTCGGCGAGCCTATTGACGAAAGGTCGACTACCCCGGGGACCATCTTGCAAATTGTCAAAAAACAAGGAATTCTGGTGGCGACCGGATCGCCGCAACCACTGTGGGTTCACGAGCTACAGCCGGCCGGGAAAAAGGTCATGACCGCCACTGATTTTGCTAATGGCCGCCATTTGGTCCCGGGTATGGTTTTTGGTCCGGAAAGGTAAGTAGGGTGAAAATACGTTAGTAGTTACACTCACAGTTTTGTGCCGCAGCGCAGGCATGTTAGCAAAGGAGGATGAGCATGTTTTATGACCCAACTTATTTAATTTTAATTCCGGCGATCATTTTTTCGCTTTACGCCCAATTTAAAGTCCAAACAACTTTTAGTAAATATTCCGAGCGCCGGGCGGCGAACGGCATGACCGGCGCCCAGGTGGCGCGCGGCCTGTTGGACCGCAACCAATTACGGGACATCCCGGTGGAACTAATCCCGGGGACGCTTTCCGACCATTATGACCCGCGCGCCCGGGTTTTGCGGTTGTCGTCCGGAGTCTATAATGGCACTTCCCTGGCTGCGTTGGGCGTGGCCGCCCATGAAACCGGCCATGCCGTACAACACGCCCATGCCTATTTCCCGTTATCATTGCGCAACGGGATTTTTCCCGTGGCCAACCTGGGTTCAAAATTGGGATTTATCCTTTTCTTTCTGGGTTTTTTGTTTGGCGGCAATTCATTTATGATTGACCTCGGGATCATGCTTTTCAGCTTCTTTGTCTTTTTTACCCTGGTGACCCTACCGGTGGAATTCAATGCCAGTAATCGGGGGATGGAAATGTTAACCGCAGGCGGTTATTTAAACCGAGGGGAAGAGGCGGCCAGCGCCCGGCGCGTCTTGAACGCCGCCGCCATGACTTATTTGGCTTCGGCGGCGATGGCGATTTTACAATTGGTCCGTATGCTTTTGCTGCGGGGTAGCCGGGATGACTGACCATTCGGGCCGGGAATTGGCCTGGCAAGTCTTGAACCGGATTGTAACCGAACAGGCCTATGCCAACCTGGCCTTGCAAAGTATTTTACAGGGTGCGGGAGAAGTGGAAAAACGTGAAAAGGCCTTTTGTACCGAATTGGTCTACGGTACTTTGCGTCATCTGTTCAAATTGGATTATCTGTTAGGGCGGCTGTTAAGTCGTCCTTTACATTCTTTGAAACCGCCGATGCAAAATCTGTTACGGCTGGCCTTGTATCAACTAATCTATTTGCCGGATATCCCGGAGCGAGCAGTTTGCCATAGCGCGGTGGCTCTCGTTAAAACCTCAAGATACAAAGGGCTGGCGGCTTTGGTCAATGGCGTGCTCCGTAATTATCTCCGGGTGGGCCCGGACCTGGCCTTACCCGATCCCCAACAGGATTTGCCTGCGTATTTAGTAGTCGAATATTCTCATCCGCGTTGGTTGGTGGAACGTTGGCTGCCGCGTTTCGGCCCGGAGCGGACGATGGCGATCTTAAAAGCCGCTAACGGACGGCCGCCCTTAACCGTCCGGGTCAATCGGTTAGCCGTGGATAGCGCTCAATTGGCCGCGCAATTGCAGCATGACGGGGTGGAATCTACCGCGGGTTTGTTTTTACCGGAGGCTTTGCATCTCAAAAACTTGCCGATGGCGTTGGAAGCTCTTCCGGCATTTCAAGCCGGCCAAATTACGCCTCAGGATGAAAGCGCGATGCTGGTGGCGCATTTAGTCAACCCCCAACCGGGCGAGACTATTATCGATCTTTGCGCGGCGCCCGGCGGCAAGAGTACTCATTTGGCCGAAATGATGTGTGATCAAGGCCGCGTCTTCAGCCTGGACGACCATCCCCATAAAGTGGAATTGATTACCGCCAACGCCCGGCGCTTAAAGTTGACTGCGATTCAGCCCATTTGCGGCGACGCCCGGAACTTTGTCTTGGAGGACGGGAAAGGGGCGGACGCAGTCTTGGTGGACGCGCCGTGCTCCGGGACCGGGGTGTTCCGGCGGCGGGTCGATGCCCGTTACCGGCGGGAACCGGCGGAAATCGGGCAGTTGGCAAGCTTGCAACGGGAAATTTTAAACCAGGCCGCCACCCAGGTTAAACCCGGGGGACGTCTGGTTTATAGTACCTGCACATTGGAGCCGGAAGAAAACGGACGCCAAATCGCCGCCTTTCTGGCGGATCATCCGGAATTCACTTTAATCGCCTGGCAAGCTTTTTTACCGGAAACTTTGCGGGATTATCTGGAGGAGCCCGCTACCCAATGGGCCACCATCCTGCCGACTCCGGCGGGCGGCGACGGCTTTTTCATTTGCCGGTTGGAGCGTTCCGGATAAAGCGGTCCATTAACTGATAGCCGTTTTCCAGCAATATCCCGCTCGCCGCGGCGGTAGCCTCATCATAGCCGCGGGCAGGGGACGCCGCCTGTTCCGCGCGGGAACGGTAGATCAGATAGGGCGCCGGCTCGCCGGTATGGGTCTTGAGAGTCAGGGGCGTGGGATGGTCCGGTAAAATCATAATACAATAATCCGGATCAATCTGCGCCAACTCCGGCAGGATCAGTCCCAGGACTACGGCGTCGATTTTTTCAATGGCTTTAATTTTATTGTCCAGTTCCCCCCGGTGGCCAGCCTCATCCGGCGCTTCGAAATGAAGATAGACAAAGTCGTTGCCGCCTCGGAAAGCGGCTAAAGCAGCCTCGGCTTTGCCCCGAAAATTGGTATGGATATTCCCGGTCGCGCCGGGGACGTCGACCACCGTCAGTCCGGCGCAAATCCCCAGCCCTTTAATCAGATCGACTGCGGAAATCACCGTTCCCTGCAGATGATATTTGGCCGTGAAACTATCAATTTGCGGTTTTTTGCCTTGCCCCCACAACCAAAGCGAATTGGCCGGTCGTAAACCGCGTTCGGCCCGGCGCCGGTTGACGGGATGGTTATTTAATATTGCCTGACTGCGCCGCATAAAAGTGAGCAACCGGTCGGCGCCGTCCCCCTGCGGCAGATATGGACCGACGACCCGGTCGCTGATATCATGGGGAGGGGTAAGGTTGAGATTTGTACTGCCCCCGTGCCAGACCAGTAAATGGCGGTAGCTGAAGCCGGAGTAAAATGAAAATTGCTCCGTGTTAAACGCCGCGGCGACGGCGGCCATCAGTTCGCGCGCTTCGGGAGTGGTAATTTCGTCGGAACTATAGTCAATCATAGTCTTGGCCGGATAATCATCGGTATCGGCGGACAAAGTAACCAGATTGCAACGGAAAGCGACGTCATCCGGGGCTAATTCGACCCCGATACTGACGGCTTCCAGGGGCGAACGGCCGGTATAATACTGCGTCGGGTTATAGCCCAGCACCGCGAGATTGGCCACATCGCTGCCGGGCGGCATTCCCGCCGGGACGGTCCGGACCAGCCCAATTTCGCCCTTTTGGGCCAATTGGTCAATCAATGGTTTGCGACTGGCCTGTAAAGGCGTCTTGCCGCCTAATTCCGCAAGGGGAAGGTCCGCCGCGCCATCGGCTAAAATCACCAGGTATTTCATTAGTGTTCACCATCCGTAAAGATTAAATTGGTGAACTCATTATATCACTATCGCGCCGTTATCACAATTGCCGGGTTTAAGTTTGAAGTGACTATTTCAGGGGTAGGTATAACGAAGCCATCTGGAAGCGCTGAAAAAGGTAGCGAGATTTGCCGGATTGGCTGTTGCACCGTGAAAAGCCGCTCATTGCGTTGTCACTCGGTCGCTTCGGTGCTCGATATGCAGCGAGTATTATCGGGTTTGGCTGTGACCTTGCCGTTCGCCTTTGAAGGGGCGGCGGTGTGGAGCGACCAACAGACGCTAGCCTGGTTTCTCCTGTGATCACGCTTAGTTGGCAAAGCCCGTCGACTTCCAAGCAATTGATCCCCACCGCCTGTCTGTACCATAATTTGCCCCAAAAAGCCATCTTTAATCAGGAATTATTCGTTTTTATCAGGATACAATGGGCGTATTTTCTCATTTTCAACTTTTACTCTTTCAATATCTTCGATTTTGACTAAAGATCGACTGCCTTTTTTATAAATATTTAATCTACCTGTTTTAGCCCATTTATAAATTGCAGCTCTAGTAACTTGACAAAGTTCAGCGGCTTTATCAAGGGTTATGTATACATCACTCAATAAGTTCACCTCCTGTAACTAGTGTATCACATATAAAAAATATTACAATCGTAAAATTTATTACTTGATTTC
>JASFQO010000028.1:0-10825 GCA_050115405.1 Bacillota bacterium | reverse complement strand
GTTTCACCCGGTTCACCCAAATCAATAGTCACATTCCGAAATTTCAGCATCTGATTAATAGTCCCGTTTTTAGTCTTGAATGGGATGTTAATACTCTCCGCCGTCGGTTCCAGGGCGCTAATCCGACCAAATTGGCCGTTGTAAATCTCGCTGTCATAATTATAGTTGTTAGTCACCACAATGACCCGGTCCGACAGGGCAATCTGTCCGGCGGGAAACCCGTAATAATCCCGGATCATCCGATTATAATTCCGGGCCTGGTCATTAGTTTGGACCACCACCACGGCCTCGGCCCGGACCGGCTCCGGACAAACGGTCAAATAGTCTGCGCGAAAAGCGTCCTGCCCGATATTTCTGATATCTTCCCAATCGGTCTGAAAATCCAATTCCCAGGAATCCAACTCCCGCAATGCTTGACGCAACATTTGGGCATTCGCTAAAATCCCGCTGCCCGCTTGCTGCCGCACCACCTCCGTCAGACAAAACTCGTCCCAGTTAGTCCCGAATTCTCTTTTTAACAACGGACCGTTCAACGCCGGGGAAATGTCCAAATGCACCGGCGGAAGCTGCGCGTTATCGCCAATAAAGATCACTTTACACCGAGAACCCGGCAAGGTCAAACCGCTGTACCCAAAAAAATCCCGCAACAAATTTCCCGACCCAAAGGAAAGCCACTCATTTTCCGACTGCACATTGGACAGCATGGAAGCTTCATCAATGATATAAACCGTATCCCCCGGGCTATTATTTTCCGCCAGTTTGAAAGAGACCTTAAAATTAGCGTTGCCCGTCTCAATCAGGCTCTGGTGGCTATAAATCAGACGGTGGACGGTCTGGGCCGGGACTTTGGTCCGTTGGGCAATGATCATCGCCGCTCTTCCGGTTGGCGCCGCCAATGCCACAGCCCGTCCCCGCGCCCGGAGATATTCCGTCAGATAACGGATCATGTATGTTTTGCCGGTCCCGGCCGAACCTTTTAAGATAAAAACCGGATGATTCCCGGACAAAAACCGGTCCAGTCGGTGAGTCAACTCCCGTTGTTCCTCGGTTAACTGCCGCTTACGACAATAGTCGGCAAAAGATTGGATAGCCATGCCGGTTTACTCCTGTCCTCAAATTATTTCCATCAGTTTCCGATTAGCCTTGAGCCAGTCCTGTTGTTTTTTATAGTTTGGCAGGACCATCTTCACACTGGCCCAAAACCACTTTCCGTGGTTTTTGTAGGTTATGTGGCTCAACTCGTGCACAACGATATAGTCAATTACCGGCATGGGGCACATAATCAGCCGCCAGGCATAATTCAGGCTGTCATTGACGCCACACGAACCCCAGCGCCTTTTGGCATTGGATAGCTTTAGCACGGAATACGTTACACCCATCAGGTCCGCATAGTAGTCTGTCCGCTCGCTAATCACCCGCAGAGCTTCTTCTTTTAGCCACTGCGCAATATCGTCCGTCGAACAGTCTTGCGGCAAATACATGACCGTCCCCTCAATTGAAATGCTGTCGCAATCAATAACGCGAATCGCATAAGTATTGCCCAAATACATTATTGTTTGGCCGTCTGCGGCAGTGACGGCGCTGTATTTTTCTTCAATGGCCGATACCTGCAGTTGCTTTTCTAAAATCCAGTGTTCCTTCTTACGTATGAAGTCTGCTATTTCTTTATCGCTTACCCGATATGGCGCCCGGACTACCAGCCGGGCATCGTTTTCCACGGTCAACTCAATGGTTCTTCTACCGGAGCGCACCAAGGTATATTTAATTGTCGTCATCAGCGTCCCCTCCTATAATTCATTACGCCGCGCTTGGTAAAAAACACTCCGGCTTTTGTTTTCGCCTTTTTTGCCAAACTTCCTTTCGCTTATCCAAAATAACAAAAAAGTAGAACTCCTTCAATAGTTCTACTTTTCCTCAGAAAGGGTGTGATATATTTAGATGAATTGAATTCTTCACGGATTGCTCCGACGGCTTTATTAGTCTTTCAGGATAGCATCGTACTCCAACCGATATCTTCGGCCAACCGGAATACCGTATAGCGGGACCGTACCTCTTTGGCGTTTTGCAAGGACAATTGCCGCATTTCCTCCGTTACTCCAATCTCTCCTACGGTCACGGCGGCTCCGGCTTGCAGCAACCATTCCCGGAGTTTTTCCGGCGTAGGTAGGTTGGTCCGCACCCAGTCCCGCAACGGCTCCCAGTTTGACAAGATCCGCCGCTGCCGGGCCGCGCGCGTAACGGGATCAAGATACAACCCTTTTAAATCGGATAATACATCACCGGCCAACGGCCCGTATGCTTTTTGGACCCGTAAGGCGTATTCGGCTTCGGTCTCCGGTTTTCTCCGGGCAATCAATTCAGCGACTTGGCAACGGTCCAGCGCCAATAATTGCTGGTAAATTTTCGCAACGATAATTACGGCCACTCCAACCTTGGTCCCGTGCAAATGGCGCTTCGTCCCATTCAACGCCGCTTGCATCTCCCAAAAATGAGCCAGATGGTGCTCCGCGCCGGAAGCGGGCCGCGAATTGCCCCAGCGTTGCATCGCCTCGCCGGATGCGATAAGCGCTTCCGTTAAATTGGCCACCAGCGCCGGGTCGGATACCGACCCGCTTAGACTGGCTGCGGTCCGGTCCGCAGTTGTCCGGACCAGCGCCGCGATCTCCCCGGAAAAAGCTTCTTCCGTAATGATGCTACTAAGCTTCCAATCGGCCAACGATGTATATTTTCCCAGCAGATCCCCGAATCCGGCCCGAATCATCTCCGGAGGAGCCTTCGCCAGGATTCCGGTATCTCCGATAATCGCCACCGGAGCAACTGCCGGAAACGTCTGTTTGAACCCGCGCAATGTCAACGGAGCTACCGAAGAAGCATATCCGTCCATCGACGGAGCGGTAGAAACCGCCATGAAGGGTTTTTGCAGCTTATAACTGAGATACCGGGTTAGGTCGGTAATGCTTCCGGACCCAACCGCCACCAACAAACCGGTATCCTGCTCGACCTTGACCAGCAGTTCTCCCAGCGCGCTTTCATCCGGGACCAACGATTCGCTGCGGTGAAGGATACATTCAGTCAATGAAAAACCAGCGGCCTTTAATATACCGGCAACCCTGCCGCCGGCCGCGGCATAGGTCCGATCATCGGCTACCAGCAGTAATTTACCTTTGATGTTTAAATCTTTGACGATCTGTGTCAATAAATCCAGGCCATGCGCATCTATGATCTTGACAAATAGTGATTCGGCCATCTTGCCTGCTCCATTCTTTTCTTTATTTCCCCGCTTTTAATTATGCTATAATTACACTATGAATACACTTGACCACCTTTACCAACCCTGCCACTTATGCCCGCGCCAATGCGGCGCGGATCGGACCAAGGGCGCGACCGGATTCTGCCGCGCCCCGGCAGTGCCCAAAGTGGCCCGGACCATGTTGCATCACTGGGAAGAACCTTGTATCAGCGGCAGCCGCGGTTCGGGGGCCGTCTTTTTCTCCCATTGCAACTTAAAGTGCGTCTATTGCCAGAACTATCCGATCAGTCAGCAAGGCCGGGGCCGTGAACTCGCCGTCGCCGCGTTGGCCGCAATTTTTCTGGATCTGCAAAAGCAAGGCGCGCACAATCTCAACCTAGTGTCGCCCACTCCCTATCTGCCGTCAATTGCCGCCGCGTTAACTTTAGCCAAAAAAGACGGGCTGTCCCTTCCGGTCATTTATAACACCAACGGCTATGAACTGCCCGCTTCGCTCAAATATTTGGAGGGATTGGTCGATATCTACCTGCCCGATTTTAAATATTACTCCAATGCGGTGTCCGCCGAACTTTCCGGTATTAACGATTATTTTGAAAAGGCTACTACGGCTATTCTTACTATGTTCCACCAAGTCGGCGTCCCGCAATTTGACCCGGACGAGCTCATTACCCGAGGGTTATTAATTCGCCACTTGGTTTTGCCGAATCATCTTGAGGAAAGTAAACGGATTTTAGATTGGATTAGCCGCAATCTGCCGCCGGCTATTTACTTGAGCCTGATGGCCCAATATTATCCCGCTTATCAAGCCTCCCGACATCCGAAGATTAACCGTTTGCTTACTCAAGCCGAATATGACACGGTGGTCGACTATTCTTGGGATCTCGGCCTGAAAAACGGGTTCACCCAGGAGATTTCCGCTGCCGATTCCCGGTATACGCCGGAATTTTGAGCGAATTAACCGGAATACGATTAAGAGTTCAAAAAAGCCTCCACTTGTAAATACCGAAAGAAAACTCGTAAGCAAAATATTATTAATGCGGACCCCCGGGAATTTCAGGCGCGCTTGGGGTCCGCGGCAAAAACGCGATCAATCGCTATCTTTTTTGGGCGGTATATAAGGATCTGTTTTTTTAGACTCAAATTTACCGTGACGTTGATCATCGGTAAAATAAAAGACCACGACCTTTTTGGGGGTCTTGACGGGATAATAAAGTTCATAATGGCCGTCATGGGAACTGAAACGGTAGTCGGAATTCTGGCCGTCAAAGACTCTCCGTAGATATCCCCTTTCTTCCGTGGAACAAGAATAAATTTGCTCGGTCTTTTCAGGAAGCACATTGCGGGATAAGCAACTAAATTTCAAAAATACCCGTTTCCCCAGAATATGGTCTTGAAGAATTAATTGAATCGAATCCAGATTCTCATCCTGATTTTTTAAAAGCGCCAAGGCCGCCCCGGCATGCTGATAATACTCCCAACTATAATTGTAGTTGCCAAGACTGTTGACGGACACGACATTTTCGAGGATAATCGCCTGGGCGGATTTTAACAGAAGGTCGCGTTTCACCAAGACGGTCCGGTAGTCTCCCAAATATAGCAGGCCGAAAAGCAGCGGAAACGATAACCAAAACAAGATAACCCGGATCCGGGACTTACCACCGGATTTAGCGGACGCCGACTGCTTCGATCCTCCCGAATTCCCTTCCGCTATTTTGGCCAAGTTAAACATAATGTTTAAGATCACCATCCCGCTTAGCAAAGCTAAGATCGCCAGGATAATGGCGAAAAAAGTCTGGGTAATATTTTCCCGGAACACCTTGAACCCAACGACGGTAATGCAAATAAAAATAAAAACCAAGTATACCAAGAGAGTTATTAGGATAAAAGCCAACTTATTGGTCAATGCGATCATTTTATCCCGATTCATATGCTCACCTCACGGTTTTTCTTTTCGCCCCGCCGCTACAGAGTACAAGCCCAATTACGAACCGCCAAAGCCAAGCTACAGCCTGCCGCAGAGCCCCGGAAATTTTATAAATTCTCATCAATATATTAACAACTAAAACAAAAAATGTCAATTTAATTAAATTTTAACATTTGGTTTCACCTCAAAACTTTATTAACTTTTTCGCCGTTTTTTGGCCAAATTCCTCTTAGCGCAAGGCGGCAAGTCGGGAGTAAAAAAAGCCCCCTAATCGGGACTTTTACTTAAATCATCCACCCATTATACTATAGCGAAGCTCAATTCCAGTCTGGCAATGACGCCCTGGTCGAGGTAGCAGAGGCTAAGATTGATATCTCAATGCCCCCGGCGCCCCGCAATTTCATCCTACTTCCCCCGCCCCGCCGTATTGCCGCAAAATAAGCGCGAAAGCTGCAACGCCCGCACAATTTCCTTTTTAAAGGCGGTATGCCGGAAATATTTATTACGGTAGCGTTCCACCAAATCCAGTCCTTCCTGTTTGCGGCCGCGATTCGCCAACGTTTCCGCGGCGGCCGTCAACAGTTGCGCCGCTTTATCATAACTGCCCCGATGCTGGTTGCTGACGATGGCGTCGGTCCGCCCCCCTATTTGATCGATACACCATTTGAGATAGAATTCTTCTTGTTCCTTGGTGAGCCGGAGCGTCCTTTGGAGCCACTTGACCGCCCGGCGATACCTCTGCAAATAATCCGCATCAACTCCTCCCCCGGTATTTTTAAGTATTTCCTCCCAGTACAGGTACAACACTTGCGAGTAACTGCCCTCGCCGGATAAAACCTTTAACATAAAAGTAATCAGATAGGGCCGGGGATTTTGGCCGGAACTCCAGCCCAGCGGGGCTTGGTCCCGACATTTTGCAAAAACCCTTTTATAGTTTCCCCCCAAAAGCCAGGCGTTATATAAAAGCTCCGGCTCAACCCAGGCGGTATTTTGTTCACTGTCATGCCAGGAATATCGTATTGGACAGCCATCCTTGCCTATCTTTACAAGCTCGTCAATTCTCGCCTCCGCTACGGAACGGACTGCCTCAAAACAACCCTCTTCATGCGCGGCCAGATACAGATCAACCAGGCGTGGCGTGGAAGGAGACGAAAGAAAGCTTTCCCGGCAACCCTCCAATTCCAATTGGCGGTCCTGCCGCGCTTTCCCGATCCGGACAAGGGTTTGGGCCACCTCCGCCCACACCGGATAATCACGGGGAATCTTCGCCAACCCTTCCCGGACTACCGGCAATAACGCCTCAAGGTCAATTTTGAAAGTAAAATTGCTTAAATGGATGAGAAAGTCTCAAAAAGGATGCGCTTATGAGACAGTAGATAAGCGATTACTTTGCTGTTTTTCGCTTCACAAACGCGATGGAAAGATCATATACCTGCTGCTTCCATTTTAACGAACTAAACTGATGATTGGCGCCGGGAATGAGCGCAATTTCCATAGTATCGCCATAAATATCCTTGAACTGGTCCACGACGGCGACAGTAACCTCTTCATCTTCCACGCCGTGAATTAATAGAACTCCTTGTTCGTAACCTTTGCTTAATTCTTGAAAGTTCAATTTACGGACATCTTCCAAAAATTTATTAGATAACTCAAGGCCGTTAATATCATAACCGTGTTCCGTGGGCCCTTTCATGGTCAGCGCGCGACGGCTGGCCACATAATACACATTAAGGGCGGGCGCCCAAAGGATGGCCCCCTTCGGCTGAACTTTAGCCGCCACAACCGCAGCAATGACGCCACCTAGACTATGCCCGCAGGGATAAACATGTTCCGGGTCGGTAAAATCCTGCTCTTGGACCCAATTATATATAGCCATGGCTTGCTCGATTTCATCGGTGACCGTCATTTCATTAAAGTCGCCATCACTTTCACCACAACCGTAAAAATCAAAACGTACACAAGCGATGCCGTTTTGTACACACTTTCTGGCAAAAAGTTCATGCAGACGCATCATCCCGACCTTATCGACTGTAAATCCGTGATAAAAACAGACTGTGGGAAACCGGCCGCCGCTGTCGGGAACGCGTACACAGCCACGTAACAATTTACCTCCTACATCAATAGCCACAGTTTTATACATAACTAATACTCCTCGTAAAAATTTTTTAATCCGTCACAATCCCATCAATTTAGGGAGGAACATAATAATATTCGGAAAAATAATCATCAACAAAAGGGTTAGATACAAAAGAACAATTCCCGGAATTGTATTTTTGAGAACCGCGCCAAGTTTACAATCGGCTATTCTTTGGGCAATATACATATTAGGGCCCAACGGAGGCGTCAGCATGCCGATACACAGGTTGATAACCATGATTACCCCGAAAAAAGTAGGATCGTAACCCAGCGATACCACTAATGGTGTAAACAAAGGCGCAAACAGGATTACACTGGAGATAGTATCAATAAACATCCCGATTATCAGCAACAAAACATTGATAGCAACCATGATCAATATAGGCGATTGGGTGACGGATAGCATGACGTCGGTAATCACCGCCGGTATTTTACCGATAGTAAGCAGTCGTCCAAAGGTATTGGCGCCGCCGAACATAATCATCACCGTGGCGGAGGTCACGGCCGCTTCCATCAAAGACGCCCTAAACATCTTAATATTAAGAGTTTTATAAACAAATTTTCCAACAATAATCGAGTAAACCACTCCGACCGCCGCCGATTCGGTGGGAGTAAAAATTCCCCCATAAATACCGCCAAGGACAATCCCCGGCATCAGCAGCGCCCACACTCCGGATCCAAAAACCCGCAACTTTTCCCGTACGTTAAGGGTGACGCGCTCACCCATATATCCGCGTTTTTTGGAAATAAAAAAATTATAGACCATCAAGACGCCGCCCATGAGGATTCCCGGTACAAATCCACCGGTAAAGAGCTTAGTCACGGATACTCCAATGGTAACCCCATAAATAATCATGGGAATACTGGGTGGAATTACCGGACCAATAATACTGGATGAAGCGACTATTCCTGCGCCATAGGCCTTACTGTATCCTTGCCCAACCATTGCCGGAATCATAATGGCGCCGATAGCAGCTACGGTAGCCGGTCCCGATCCGGAAATCGCCGCAAAAAACATGCAGGCGACGATTGCTGCCGCGCCAAGCCCACCGGGAGTATCGCTGGTAAGGACCTTGGCCACGTCAACCAGCTTATCGGCTATACCGCTCCGGGACATCAAGGCGCCCATCAGCATAAAAAGTGGTATGGCCATCAACGAAAAAGAGTCCATACTGGTTACCATCGACTGCGCCAGCATTGAGCTCATCGGGGTCCCGACAAATAATATGGAAAATACCGCCAAAGTACAAAGTGCCAAAGCGACGGCTATCGGGACTGTCAAAAACAGTAAGACAAATAGCGAACCAAAGAGTATTCCGATCATTATCTAACATCCTCCTTTCCGGATGGGCAGCGGTTCTGCTTGCTCTCTTTTATTTCAACCACTCTGGCCTGAAGCACCCGAAGCGCCAGTCCGAGCATTCCCAAAATCCCCGCCAAGTACATCGTCCAGACCGGCATCCAGGTCATAGCCGCAAAGCACTGCCTTCTTTCGATGGTCACCAACATCACTACCGCAATCTTGTACGACATATAAAAACCAAACAACACCGTAACAATATCCCCAATCCAGGTGACTATTCGTCCGACCTCTTCACCACAGAACATGGTAACGGCCGTGACCCGCATATGGGCTCCGATCCTTCCGGCCCAACTTACGCCGGAAAAAATCGTCCAGATGAACAGTAAGCGGCTCATCTGTTCCGCCCATGAAAAGGTCACGGAAAAAACGTATCTTGTAAAGACTGTCCCTGCTGTAATAACTACTGCTGCTGTAAAGGTAATCAAGACAATATACTCTTCGATTAAATTATAAAAAGGTTCTTTTTTCGGTTTCATCATCGATACACCCCCATTTAATCGCTAGGTAATTAGCCATATTAAGGAAGGAATTAGGCGGCGCCGGCCATGAAAAAGGCGGCTACCGCCGCCGGATTTCTGTTTCACATTCTCCTTCAAAGTCAGGTGGATTAGTTTTTGGCGTTAATAGCGTTAACTTTGGCAATCAAATTGGTCCCTATCGACTTGGCGTACTTATCATATACGGGTTGCGCGGCTTTACGGAAAGCAGCCCGCTCTTTATCGGTCAGTTTGATCACTACATTCTTGCCATTCTTTCTGAACTCATTCGCCGTTTTCTCCTCATCTTCAATGGAAAGTCGGCGTTCGTATTTCAGAACCTCAACCATCGCTTTCATAATCATGTTCTGATATTTCTTAGGAAGGCGGTCCCAAAAATTTTTGGAGGCCAGCAAAGGCGCGGTATCGTAAATGTGACCAGTCATGATGATATATTTCTGGACCTCGTTAAAACGGTTACCTTTGATGTTATAAAAAGGATTTTCCTGACAATCGATTGCTCCCTGTTGCAAAGCGGTGAACACTTCGGAGAACGCCATGGGGGTCGGCGAAGCGCCAAGGGCTTTGAAATGGTCAATATGCATGTTATTCTCCATTACTCTGATTTTCAAACCCTTCATCCCGGCCGGGGTGCGGATTGCCTTATTGGCGGTAACGTGACGCCAACCTGTGGTCAACCAACCCATTCCGACAAATCCGGAATCTTCGAGACCGGCAAATATCGTCCGGCCGATTTCACCGTCCAGTACTTGCTGCGCGGCCTTGTTATTCTTAAATAAATAGGGAAGGTCCAACAATGCGGTATTTTTAGTAAATCCGCCAAGGGCCGCGACCGAAGGCGCGCACATCTCCAAAGTTCCCAGTTGTAACTGCTCCAATAACTCGCGGTTACCGCCCAGCGTGGAATTGGGATAAACTTCAGCCCGAATGACGCCGCCACTGCGTTTTTTCAAAAGTTTGGCCAGTTTGTCAAGACCGCTATCCAACGGAGTTCCATCCTGCACAACATGTCCAATTTTAATCACGATTTTCCCGGTGGTTTTTGCCGGCGCAGTCAAGCCACAAGTTGCGAAAACCGCACACATTGTCACTATAACGGCTACCCATGAGATGATTTTCCTAATTTTCATTTGTCCTCGCCTCCAAATATTATTTTTTTGGTCATTGTTTTGTATCGTTAATACATAACAGATCTTAGCTATGATCTATTAAACTAATTAATGAACCTGTTCAACATCTTCCTTGCTTGATAAAATGAACAAAATTCCGAAACCGCTACTTTTATATCCGTATTTTGGAAGGTACACTTTGATTTAAATATTTAGTTCAGTTTAAAAAATAGCTCTGTTTTCAATTAATCTTAACTTTCTATAACAAATATACCATAATTGTAGTGCTAAATAAATGTATGTGATGTTTGAATTATAGTTATGATGATTGTATCCATAGCACATAAACCGGCGAGACAATCCAACGTCCGGCCCGGACGACTGTAGCGACAGGGGATCATTCTCCAAATTTAGAAATCCAATAGTAAATATGAATTAAAATTAAAGTTAAGCGGTCGCTGTCATTATGAAGCGGATTGAGCTTGAGAAGCTTCTTGAGTTTGTTGATTCTGAAGATAGTAGTGTTTCTGTGGATGTATAACGTCT
>JASFQO010000027.1:0-10849 GCA_050115405.1 Bacillota bacterium | reverse complement strand
GCGGCATATTATTCCTATGATGTTAAAGTGTCACTTTTCTCAACCCCCGAATCGAATTACATATATAAATGGCATCCGCCGTCTCCAAATCTTTAATCTTCAAGAATTTTTCTTTTATTTCCGGATTTTTTTCCAAAAGGAAACTACGATAAACACCTCTTAATAACCCGCTTTCCACCGGGGAAGTATACATATATCCGTTTTTCTCGATAAAGACATTACTAATAGCGCCTTCTGTAATCTGTTCTTTTTCATTAACGAAGATTACTTCAGCAAATCCTAAATCGACTGCTTTATGATATTCTTCATCATAAAGACAGCGGCAAGTGGTTTTATGGTAAAGAAACCGATTGGATGAGTTGGTTTTCATCGTCGAAATCATTGCTCTTAAGGGGATATCTGATTCGCCGGTAGTAGTTATCTCCTTGTTTTCAATAGTAATCGTTCCCTCACAATGAAGTTCCAGTCTGACTTTATATCTTTTCCCGCATTGAAGATTACTAACGTTTTGCTGTAACTGTTCGTATAATAAATCAAGGTCCAACGGATAACCAAAATAATTCGCTGAATCTTGCAACCGTTTAATATGTCGATCAAGGAGTCGATATCCGTCATCCCAAAATATTGCCTCCAATATTCCAAAGTCAAGCGCCGGTTCAGTTAAAAAACGCGTTTTTAAAACACATTCATCATATTCAGCTTCAGGATCTGAATCAAAGACTATGCCGCTTCCGATCCCCATTTCTCCTCGTTGTCCCTCGATTACCAAAGTACGGATTACAACATTAAATTCACTCTCATTACCAGGGCCGAAATACCCAATTGCGCCGGTATAAATTCTCCTTGGTTCCTTCTCCAGCTCCGTAATCAACTGCATCGCCCTTATCTTAGGCGCCCCGGTAATCGAACCACAGGGGAATATGCTTTTAAATATCTCATAATACCCAGAATCGGGTTTTAGTCTTCCTTTAACAGTGGATGTCATTTGCAACAATGTCCGATATGTTTCCACAGTAAATATCTCTGGTACTTTTACGGTCCCAAGCTCCGATAGCCGGCCTAAATCATTTCGAAGCAAATCAACGATCATTAGATTTTCAGCCCGGTTTTTTTCATCCTGCCTTAACCATAAAGAAATTTTGGTGTCTTCCTCAGAAGTCCGACCCCGTGGTGCGGTCCCTTTCATTGGTTTGGAAGTTATCTCCCTGTCATTTGTCCGAATAAACAGCTCCGGGGAGAAAGACAATATATCCCGTTGACCATCGTTAACTAACGCACTATACGAAACAGGTTGTTTTCGTTTTAATTCATCGTACAACGTTAAAATTGAGCCTTCAAACATAAACCTGTATTTACCAGTAAAATTAATCTGGTATACATCTCCTGCAGCAATATATTTTTTAATCTTTTCCACTTTTTTACAATAATCTTCTTTTACAAGATTAAAACCGGTAGTTTGAAGCTTGAATTTCCCCAAACCCGCCTTTATAGGGGAATGGGGGGACACTTCCAAATCAAGATTCTCAAAGTTCCCACTTAAATGATTAAAAAGTATCGGTTTCCGATAGATCCCGATCCAGGCAATCGGTTTTTCTGTTGCCGGTAATGAAACCACCTGTTCAAAATGATAACCACACTCGTAGTGAAAATAACCAGCAGCATAGTACCCCTCATTTGTAAAATACTCGATCTTGGAAAATAAATCCGGTAATTCATCCAAATCGTAGATTCGATAAACTGAAATCGGGTCAAGGAATAATCGGGTCAAATAGTTATCCTGATCATACTTGGCAGTTTCCAAGATAACATAGTTTTGTTTATTTCTAAATAAAGAATAACCATCGGTTGGAAAATGATAGTACATCAGTTAGCGGCTCCAATAGAAGGATTATTTTGATGGCTTTATTATATCATTATGGCGCTCTTAAAGCTATTTGTATTTATTGACCGCGAATTTGATTGATTGGCAGGAATTGTTTTTAAAAAAGCGAATTATTGTTAAAAAATGGCAATTGTAGGTGATTTTGATGTTTTTGTCATTTCGGCAAAAAATCGCGGCGGTCGTTTTGTTGGGTATTTTGACCGTGGGCGGAGTCTTGTTTTTCATCACCGACCCGCTGCGGAATGCCGTCGCTTATACCGAACCCATGCCTGGCAATGAAGTTTGTGTCCATGTCTGCGGGGCGGTGGCTCAACCGGGTGTGATTACTTTACCCGTCGGTTCCCGGGTGTTGGCTGCCATTAAACGGGCGGGCGGCGCTCTGGCCAAGGCTGATTTGGAACAGGTCAATCTGGCGGCGTTTGTGGAAGACGGCGAGCAAATCTATTTGCCCCAAAAGGGTGAAGTGGTCGCGGCGCCGGGAAAGACCGGGGCCAAGACCGCCCGGAATAATACGAACGGACGGTTTGCCAAGGCGAAGCACGACCGCCGTTCCGCGGTCAAAGCGGCGCAACCCAAAGTAAAGGTTATTTGGCCGTTGGACTTAAACCAGGCAACTGGGCAACAGTTGGAATTGGTGCCGGGAATCGGGCCGGCAATGGCCGAGAGGATCTTGGCCTACCGGGAGGCTAACGGTAATTTTGCGAATTATGACGCTTTAGTGAAAGTAACCGGGATTGGTCCCGCCAAGTTGGAAAAGTTTCGTTCCTATCTATGCGTGCCATGAGTCAAAATAATCTTTGGGCTTTGGGGGCGGTGATTGCCGGAATTTGCGTCGCCGTGTGGGTACGGCTCGACCCGGCCGGCTGGTTGCTGGCCGGTCTATTGTTGTTCGGGGTAATCGTGTGGCGGCAGTTTGGTGTGCGTCAACTACCGGAATGGCTGCTTTTAGGGGTTTTATTTTGTGGCGGCGCTTGTCTGTTCGGTTATCAAAGGCAGCAGTATTTGGGGCAATTACAGTATAACCGGGCGTTTACCGGAAAGAATCTGATCCTGGCGGGACGCATTGTCAGCCGGCCGGAAGTGACCGAACACGGCGTCCGGTTTGAGTTGCGGCTGCGTCGCTATCGTGATGTCCCCAGGGGGAAAATTACGGTTTATTACGGACGGCGCTTGCCTGAGACCTGGCTGGGCCGGGAAGTCCGGGTAGTGGGACGCTTTAAAAGCCGCCGCCTTGCCGGAACGCCTTGGCCCGATTTTTACGAACGGCGCCGGTTAACCGGCGTGTTGGTGATCGCGAAACGGCCCAATGCTTTCTTAAGCCGTCCCACTGGTTTTAATCCGGCAGGCTGGGCCAATGAGCTGCGTTTAAAATTATCCCGGGCGGCCCGCCACAGCCTGTCTCCGTTAAACCGGCAAGTGCTCGAGGGGATGATTTTCGGCGCCGAGCTTAGTGAAGAAGGCGAGGCCGGCGCAGTCCTGGAAGACTTTCGCCGCACCGGGACGATTCATCTGCTTACAGTCTCCGGTTTGCACGTTGGTTTTGTCGTGGCCGGACTGAGCTGCTTGCTCGGCTGGTTGCGACTGTCGGATAAAGGACGGATTCCACTGGTTTTGGCGGGAGTCTGGTTTTATATTCTGATGACCGGGATGAAGCCGCCGGTATTGCGTTCCGGGTTGATGCTGGCCTTGTACCTGATGGCCAAACGGCTGGGAGCCAAAGACGACCCGCTGAACCGGTTGAGTTTGGCTGCCCTGGTCCTGCTGGCGGTTAATCCCTATAATTTATTTGAAGTCGGCTTTCAGTTGTCGTTTGCCGCTACCGCAGGAGTGGTGGGACTTTATCCGGTCTTGAAAGAATGTTTCCCGGCGCCGCTTCCCTTTTTAAAACCGCTGTGGCGGACGGTGTTGGTCTCGGTGGCGGCCCAGGCAATGGTACTTCCCCTGTTGGCCTGCTATTTTTATCAAATTTCCTGGGTTGCGCCGCTTGCCAATCTCTGCTTGGCGCTGCCGGCCTTGTTAGGCGTAGTGGGCGGTTTGGCCGGCGAATTGATCGGTTTGGGCTGGCCCTGGTTAGGGGGGCAACTGCTCGGGGGAGTCAATTGGGTCCTTACTATTACACTGAAAGTGATCCACCTTTTGGCGCAGCCGGCTTGGGCGGCTACGGGGACGCCGGGCTGGCCGTTGCCGTTGTTTGGCGCTTATTATTTGGGACTACTGTTAGTGGTTAACGAGTTGCGGCCCAATCTGTTAACCGGCAAGCGGACCGCCAATTACGGCGCATTGGCGTTGGCGGGGCTCGCCGGGTTAACATTGGTGGTTTGGACCGGATTTTACTTAAAGACCCAAGCCGGTTATCTGGAAATGACCTGTATTGATGTGGGGCAGGGAGACTCGCTTTTTTTAAAAACCCCTGACGGTTTTACCGTTTTAATCGACGGCGGAGCGGAAGGGCAAGGACGGAACCGGGTATTGCCTTATTTGCGCCAAAAGAACATTACCCGTTTGAATTTGGCGGTGGGGACCCATGGGCATAACGACCATTTGGGCGGGTTGGACGAGGTATTGCAAAGGATTCCCGCCGATACGCTTTATCTGCCGCGGCGCGGTAATCCGGAGATCCGTAAATTATTGCGGAAACTAAAACCGCTGCAATTGACCAGGCGGATTGGGGTTAACGGCGGACGCCTTAATTGGGGAAAATATGTAAAGACCCGGTTGTTTACTTTCCCGGACGCGACTAATGAAAACGACCGTTCTATCGTTATCTTGGTCGGTTACGGAAAAAATCGCATGTTGTTGACAGGAGATTTAGAGTGTAAAGGCGAAAAATTCTTAACGGCAAAGTATCCGCAGTTATTGGCGGCGGCAGTCCTCAAAGTCGGCCATCATGGCAGCGCCGCCGCGTCGGGTTGGAGTTTGCTTAGTCAAGTAAAACCGCGGATCGGAGTAATTTCAGTTGGGACGGACAACCGGCACGGCCATCCCGACCAGGCGGCTTTAAACCGGCTTCATTCGTTGGGGACCACGGTTTATCGGACCGACCGTCAGGGGACCATCCGCCTGAGAATTTATCCGGACCGGATTTTGGCGTTGCCGGACCGGTAAGAAGGATAGGTGATTTTGCGCATGAAACGGATCGAATATATCAAACAAGTGGAAGAGCGCCGGCTGCTTCCGGCGTATCTGTTTTTGGGAGAAGAACGCTTCTTTCAGGAGGAACTCTTCCGCCGGGCTTTGCATAGTCTGCTGGCGCCGGAGGATCAACAGTTCAATCTGATTCGGCTAAATGCGGCGGACGCGACGCCGGAGACCTTGCTGACCAATATGGAAACCCCGCCGTTTTTCGGGCCGTACCGCGTAATCCACCTCACGGAACTGGAAAAAGGCTCAAGCTCTCTGGAAGAGGCGATCTTAAAGGGTTTGAACTGTTTGGCCAATGGGGTCTATCTTTTTGTAGCCGCGGTGAAGTTGGACGGACGGAAAAAACTCCATCAGAAGTTGCAAAAGCATTTGAATGTGGTGGACTGCCGAAAAATTACCCCGGCGGAAGCGCCGGCCTGGGTGAAACAATACGGCGACGAAATGGGGTTGAAATTGACCCGGGAACAAGTGGTGGTGATTGCGAAACGTTTGGGGATTGAGTTGCGCCGCATCCGAACCGAGCTGGAAAAATTACGTACTTTTGCCGGGGCGGCCGGGAAAATCAGCGATGCCGCCTTGGACGACCTGCTTCCGGCGGAACCCGAACCGAATATTTTCGGCCTGATGGATGCGGTGGTGGCGCGCAACCCGCGTTTAGGCCTGCCCCGGTTGGCCGACTTGCTGGATAGCGGCGAGCCGGAAATAAAGATTTTAGCAACTTTAGCGCGGCAATTTCGTAATGTGGCCGCAGCCTTGGCCGCCCGGCGGCAGGGGTTGGGTTCAAAAGCTCTGGCCGGGTTGTTGGGAATTAATCCCTATGTGGCGGAAAAAAGCATGGCTCAGGCGGCCCGGTTTACCCTGGCGGAACTGCAGCGGGCCATTGAAAGGTTGCTTTGGGCCGATTTCCGGATCAAATCCGGCCGGCGCGAACCCCGTCTGGAGTTGGAGTTGGCGGTGGTGGAGATCTGTAATAGGTCGAAGCCATAATGCTTTAATTATTGGAAAGGATATATAATAGAATCAAGCTCATTTAACAACGGAACTATAACGGAACTATAAGGATTAAGCCGCAAACAAAGCAGTAGACAAAGATGTCGCGATGTATTTTAAGGAATTATATCTTTTCAAAAAGTTTACCGAAAAATAAACTTTTTAAAAAGAATAGTAGATGGAGGTTGGCATGGCAGACCGAGATGCTATCATTAAAAGGCTTGAAGATTTAAAAACTGCAATCGAACGGCATAATCATCTTTATTATGTACTGGACGCGCCGGAGATTACCGACAGTGAGTATGACCAACTGCTGCAGGAATTAATCCGTTTGGAAGAGGAATATCCGGAATTGCGGACGGCGGATTCGCCGACTCAGCGGGTGGGAGGCGCGCCGTTAAGCCAGTTTCAGTCGGTGCGGCATCGCGCGCCACTGCTCAGTTTGGATAATACGTTTAGCCCGGATGAACTGCGCGCATTTGACGAAAGAGTGCGGCGGGGGCTGGACGAGGCACAGTCGGTTGAATATCACGCCGAACTCAAGATTGACGGCCTGACGATCGCTTTGACTTATGAAAACCGCCGTCTGGCACGGGCGGCAACGCGCGGCGACGGGATTACCGGCGAGGATGTCACCGCCAATATTAAAACCATCAAATCCATTCCGTTACGGCTGAAAAGCAATGCCGTCTCCGACCTTGAAGCGCGCGGGGAGGTTTATTTGAACAAACGGGATTTTGAAGCCTTAAACCGGCAACGGGAACGGGACGGGGAGCCGTTATTCGCCAATCCGCGCAACAGCGCCGCCGGTTCGTTGCGCAACCTCGACCCCCGGGTGACCGCCAGTCGTCCTTTGGACGCCTTTTTTTACGATGTGTTACATGCCGGGGGCATGACGGTCGCCACGCAAAGCGCCGGCTTGGAGCTATTGCGGGAGGCCGGGTTGAAGGCTATTCCGCATTCGCTGGTTTGTCCGGATATCGCGGCTGTAATCGATTTTTGCGCTTATTGGACCCAACACCGGGAAGAACTGCCATATGAGATTGACGGGATTGTGGTCAAGGTCAACTCCCTGGCGCAACAGGAGGAACTGGGATTTACCGCCAAAGCGCCCCGCGCCAAGATTGCCTATAAGTTTCCCGCCCAGCAGGTGGCGACCAAAGTGCTGGATATTGAGATCAATGTCGGCCGGACGGGCGCGGTGACCCCTACCGCCGTCCTGGAACCGGTGCGCGTGGCCGGTTCCACCGTCAGCCGGGCCACTTTGCATAATGAAGATAACATTCGTGACAAAGATTTACGGATCGGCGACTGGGTAATGATTCAAAAGGCCGGTGATGTCATTCCGGAAGTGGTACGGGTGCTCACGGAGAAACGCGACGGGAACGAACGCCGCTTTGAAATGCCCAAGGTGTGCCCGGAATGCGGCGCCGCGGTTTATCGGGAACCCGGCGAAGCGGTGGCCCGTTGTATCGGGGCTTCCTGCCCGGCGCAGTTACGGGAGGGAATTATTCACTTCGTCTCCAGGGAAGCCATGGATATCGACGGGCTGGGCGAGGCGATTGTCATCCAACTGATTGACTCCGGGTTGGTGCATGATGTGGCGGATTTATTCCGGCTCAAAGAAGACGATTTGGTGGAACTGGAGCGTTTTGGGGCCAAGTCCGCCGCCAATTTGGTCCGGGCCGTCGCCAAAGCGAAGCGCAACAACCTAAGCCGATTGTTGTTCGGTCTGGGCATCCGGCAGGTCGGCGCCGGGGCGGCCCGGGAGTTGGCGTCTTGTTATGGTTCGCTGGAAAAATTAATGGCCGTCGGTTATGATGAATTGATGGCCATCTCCAGCATCGGTCCGAAAATCGCGGCTAGTGTGACCAAGTATTTCAGTGAGCCGCATAATCGGGAATTAATCCGGAAATTGCAGGAGTTGGGTGTCAATACTGTCGAATCCGGCGCGACGGCCGTCCCGCAGACTTTGGCAGGAAAGACGCTGGTAGTGACCGGGACTTTGGAGTTGTACACCCGGGCGGAGATTGAAGCGGCAATCCGGGCCCATGGCGGGAAAGCGGCGGCGGCGGTGAGTAAAAATACCGACTATCTGGTGGCCGGTAAGGAAGCCGGGTCAAAACTGGCCAAGGCCCAGTCGCTGGGAGTGGCGGTCATCAATGAGCGGGAGTTTCAAGAGCTGTTGTTATAAAAATATATAATCAAGAAAAGAGGATAAAACATGGAGGAAAAGATAATGGAAGAAAATTCGGCGTTATTAATCATCGATGTCCAGGTTTTACCATTTGAGCGGGAAAAGTATGACGGAAAGGCAATTTATAATGCCGGACAGTTGCTGCAAAATATCGGCGTTTTAATTCAAAGGGCGCATTCTTTGGCCAAACCGGTCGTTTATGTCCAACAGACCGACAATAACAATTTAAAACCGGGAACCCCGCTTTGGGAGATTCATCCCTATATCCAACCGGAGCGCCACGACCTGGTGATCAGCAAACGTTTTCCTGATGCTTTCTTAAACACCGTTTTGGATGCGAAATTGCAAGCCTTAAATATCGACCGGCTGATCATCGTCGGCTTACAGACCGAATTTTGCGTCGACACGACTTGTCGCCGCGCCTTCAGTCTGGGGTATCAAAACGCCCTGGTCAGCGACGGGCACAGCACTTATGATTCGGAAAGCTTAACGGCGGCGCAAATCATCGAACATCATAACCGCATTTTAGGCAATCCCGAATTCCCGGAATTGCGTTTTGCCGAATTGAAAAAAACGGCGGAGGTTAAGTTTTAATATTAGCGTAAGAACACAATTGGACTATATAAAACCCGCGATTAATGATAAAATTAAGAGGAAATAATTTTGTTAATTTGAAATAATATTTTAAATCGTAGGGGGGTTTACCATGAGTCTATCCAAGGCGGAGGTCGAACACGTAGCCCGGCTGGCCCGTTTGAAACTTTCCGAAACGGAGAAAGAAGAATTCACCCGGCAACTCAATGGGATTTTGCGCTTTGTTGAGAAGTTAAATCAATTGGAGACGGCGTCCGTTGAACCCACCGCTCACGCCATTCCGGTGAGCAATGTTTTTCGGTCCGACCGGATCATGCCGTCCCTCGACCCGGAACTGGCGTTAGCCAATGCCCCGGATCGGGTGGAAAACTTTTTTAAAGTGCCGAAGGTGCTGGAGGATGAAAATTAATCAAGGGGGGAAAGCGCTTGTCTTTAGAACAAAAAACTGCCCATGAGTTGCGAGACTTGCTAATAAAAAAAGAAATCAAGGCCAGTGAAATTGTGGCGGCGGTTTATCGGCGGATTAAAGCGGTTGAACCGCAAGTGCGGTCCTATGTGACGCTGGCCGAAGAAGCGTCCGTGGCCCAGGCGAAAGCCGTCGACGCCTTGCTGACCCAAGGCGGGGAGTTACCGCCGCTGGCCGGGATTCCAATTGCCGTCAAGGATAACATCTCCACCGCCGGTATCAGGACCACCTGTTCCTCAAAGATACTTGCCAATTATCAGCCGGTCTATGACGCCGCTGTGATTGAACGGGTAAAAGCCGGACAAATGGTGGTTGTCGGTAAAACCAATTTGGATGAATTTGCAATGGGTTCTTCGACGGAAAATTCCGCCTTGTTTACCACCAAAAATCCCTGGGACCTGCAGCGAGTGCCGGGCGGTTCCAGCGGCGGGTCGGCGGCGGCGGTACGCGCGGACGAAACAATCGTTGGCCTGGGGTCGGATACCGGCGGATCGATCCGGCAGCCGGCGGCTTATTGTGGGATTATCGGGTTAAAACCTACCTACGGTCGGGTATCTCGCTATGGCTTGGTGGCATTTGCCTCTTCGCTGGACCAAATCGGCCCGTTGACCAAGGATGTGGCGGATTGCGCTTTGGTGCTCCAGGCAATCGCTAAATATGACCCCCGGGATTCCACTTCGGTGGATTACCCGGTACCGGATTATACCCGGGAAATGAAAAAAGGGGTCAAAGGATTGCGAATCGGGCTGGCCAAGGAATATTTAGCCGAGGGGATTAGCGCGCCGGTACAAGCGGCCGTAGCGGACGCCGTAAAGACATTTAAGGAATTGGGCGCGGAAGTTGTCGCTGTTTCGTTGCCATATACCGAATACGCTCTCGCCACTTACTATATTATTGCTCCGGCGGAAGCCAGTTCCAATCTGGCCCGGTACGACGGAGTCCGGTACGGGCACCGCACTGCCGCGGCTGTCGCGGACTCAGTGGAATTATTTATGAAGACTCGCGCCGAAGGTTTCGGTCCGGAAGTGAAACGCCGGATTATGGTGGGTACTTATGCTTTGAGTTCCGGATATTATGACGCTTATTATTTAAAAGCCCAGCAGGTGCGGACGTTGATCCGGGAAGATTTCAACCGGGCGTTCGCCTCCTGTGACTTGATTTTGACGCCGACGGCCCCTTCGGTGGCGTTTCCAATCGGTTCGAAAACCGACCCGTTGGAAGTCTATATGGAAGATATTTGCACAATTTCCTGTAATATTGCGGGAATTCCCGGGATCTCCATTCCCGGCGGCTTTGATCAGGGAATGCCGATCGGCTTGCAGTTGCTCGGGCCGGCATTTAAAGAAGAAAACCTGCTCCGGGCGGCCTATAGCTTCGAACAGGCGACCGATTACCATTTAAAACGGCCGTCCCTTTAGGAAATAAGAAATGGAGGGGTCAAGATGCCATTATCCGATTATGAAATTGTCATTGGGTTGGAGGTTCACGCCGAACTGAAAACCGCGTCCAAAATATTTTGCGGTTGCGCCACGGAGTTCGGGGGCGAACCCAACACCCATGTATGCCCGGTCTGTCTGGG
>JASFQO010000026.1:0-10995 GCA_050115405.1 Bacillota bacterium | reverse complement strand
TTGAGAGCGCCTTGGTTTCGCTCCGCCAACATCAGATGATCGGGACGAATCCCGATTATATAACGATTCCTCCCCAGTCTAGCAAGTTTAGCTTGTAATTCCCGGCCCAGACGGATTTGATAACACTTCGTCCGCAAATAACCTTGGACCCCTTCAAACTTGAGTTCACCCGTAAAGAGATTCATCGGCAGAGAACCGATAAAACGCGCTACAAATGTATTACCGGGCCGATTGTAGATTACTTCCGGAGTCCCGATTTGTTGGACTATGCCGTCGTTTAAGACCGCAATGCGGTCTCCCAAAGTCATGGCTTCTATTTGATCATGAGTGACATAGACTGTGGTCACGCCTAATTTTTGTTGCAGTTGCTTTAAATGCGCCCTGGTCTCCAAGCGCAGCTGAGCATCTAAATTGGATAAGGGTTCATCCATTAAAAACAGGCGCGGGTTACGGCTAATCGCCCGGCCGATTGCTACCCGTTGCCGTTGTCCCCCGGAGAGTTCCACTGGTTTTCGTCCTAAAAATCGGTCGATTTGTAAAAGTTTGGCAGTTTTTTGAACTTGTTGTTTGATTTCCGCCGCCGTCATCTTCGGCTTTAAGTTGGTCAAGGGAAAAGCAATATTTTCCGCGACTGTCATATGCGGATAGAGGGCATAGCTTTGAAAAACCATGGCAACATCCCTTTCTCCGGGACTTAAATAAGTCTGTCCTTTGGCGGCGGCAACCAATTGGTGGGAAAAGCGGATTTCCCCGGTAGTCGGTTTTTCCAATCCGGCGATCAGATTTAACAAGGTGCTTTTACCACACCCGCTCGGTCCCAACAAAACAAAGAATTCCCCCGGATTGATTTCCAGGTTAACTTTTTTAAGTACCGTTACATTGCCCCGCAGCGTCAAAAAACTTTTTCCCAAATTGCGCAACGACAGTTGAATTGCTTTCATTTTTGTTCTCCTAACCTTTAAGGGCGCCACCCATTAACCCTTGGACCACATATTTTTGAAAAACCAGGGTTAAGATCACTAAAGGGACGGTGGCTAAAGCCGAAGCCGCCATCAAACTCCCCCAGGGTATCTCCCCATGAATTCCTTGAAAAAAGGCAATCCCGACCGGAAGTGTCTGCGCGTTATCATCAAAAGTCAGCATGATCGCAAATAAAAATTCGTTAAAACAGGCGATAAACACCAAAAGCAACGCTGAAAAAATTCCCGGCAAAGCCAAGGGAAAAATTAGTTTCGCTAAAATCTTTACTCGGCCGGCCCGGTCAATTAAAGCCGCTTGATCAATCTCTGCCGGAATCCCGGCAAAATAACTCAGATTAATCCACAAGGCAATCGGAATTGTCCAGGCAATATAGGGTAAAATCAGGGCAATATGGTAATTGAGCAGACCCAAATTAGCGAAAAAACGATATAAATATCCAATAATGCTGATTTGCGGGAACATCGACATTGCCAAAATCGTTAACGGAATGAATAATCGCCCCGGAAACCGCAATCGGGCGATCGCATACCCGGCTAATGCGGTCAAGATAATAACCGTTATTGCGGTCACGGTCGCAACAATGATGCTGTTACCGAAATAATTCCAATAATGCAGCGACCGCGAGGTTAATACATTGACAAAATTCGCCACGGTAAACTGAAATTTACCGGTATTAATAAAATTAATATTGGAAGCAAAAGCAACCAATAACATCCCTAAAAACGGGGTTAACGAAAAAACCAGTAGCGCCAACGCGCCAAACCAGGTCAACATCTGTCGCAGCCGTTCTTGGCCCATATCAAAGTCACCTGTAATCTTATTTTTTGCCAATCAACGCAAGATATTTTGGAACTTACCGAATTTAATATAAATAACGGTGATGGTAAACGCAATTAAAAACATAATTACCGCAATGGTTGAACCCATTCCAAAACGGTCGTTGCTAAAATATTGATAACCTAAAAAGGATAGCGACCGGGTCGCCCCTCCGGGCCCTCCCCCGGTCAAAACATAGATCAAGTCAAAAATCCGTAATGAATCAATCGTCCTGAAAATCAAGGCCACCGTGATTATCGGCTTTAATAACGGCAAGGTAATGCGACGCCAGACTTTCGCCATACCAGTCCCGTCAACTTGCGCTTGCTGGTAAAGTTCTCCGGGAATCGCCTGTAAACCGGCTAACAGAATAATGGCCACAAAAGGTGTGGTCTTCCAGACATCGGCAATAACCAAAGCTCCAAAAGCACTGACGGAATTGCCCAACCAATTAATCCGTCCGTCGGCCATCCCGGCGCCAAGCAAAAGATTATTGATTATTCCATAAGTGTAGTCAAACATTAGTTTCCACATTTTAGCGCTGACAACGGTCGGTACTGCCCAGGGAATTAACAGCGCCGCCCGGAAGATTCCCCGGCCCGGAAAAGTCTCATTCAGCACCAACGCAAATAGCAGTCCGAAAACCAGTTCCAAAAATACGGCTGTCCCTGTAAAAAGAAGGGTAAAATTTAAAGCGGCCCAAAATTCCAACTTCGTAAAAATTTGGCGGTAATTAGCCCAACCCAGAAATTTTGGGGGAAGAAATGAAACATCCCTGAATAAACTTTCCCAAAAAGTCCCGATCACCGGTACTAAGATAAAAACAAAAACCGTAATTAACACCGGAAGGATGAACAGATAGGCGGCGCTCACTTCCGTTTTTTCATAACGGTCAAATAATTGTTTAATAGCCATTTTCGGCAATCACCGCTTTTATCTCCGCATCGGTTTTGGCAATTGCTTCATGAGGAGTTTCTTTACCGGCCAAAGCGGCATTAAAGTGTTTTTGCATGATTTGGGATAACTGTGAATAATACGGAACTTGCGGACGAGGTATTGCATGAATGAAAACGGTTTTAAACCGGTGCAAATGGGGCGCCGCGGTCTTAAGGTCCTGATCTAAGTAGACATCCTCTCTTCCCGGGTTCCACCCCAGTTTTAAAGGGAGTTTTTTTTGAATCTCATAAGATGTTAAATACTTTAAAAATGCGACCGCCTTTGGTTTGCAATCGGAAAACCGCGAAACAACCACATGCCATCCTCCTAAAGTCGCCGCTGGAGGAAATCCAATAAAATGTGGCAACACCGCTATTCTTACCCGGCCTTTAATCGCCGAATCGGCGGCGTTATGCAGACTCCAGGCATAAGGCCAGTTACGTTCAAAAAGCGCATTGCCGTTTTGAAACATGGTCCGCGCTTCTTCTTCTTTCATTTCGGTAAAAGTATTGGGGGGCGAAATTTTATTTTTGTGAATTAAGTCGTTCATCAGACTTAAGGCTTTAACGTTATTGACGTTATTAATGGTGAATTGACCGTCTTGGTCCATAAAACCGCCGCCTGTCGATACAAAATATTCCAAAGCGTTGCAGATTAAACCTTCATATTGCGCCCCCTGCCAGACAAAACCCCAAAAGTCCGGATTGGCGGGTCGCTCTCCGGCCTGAACTATTTGGGCCATTCGTACCAATTCCGGCCAAGTCCGCGGCGGCGCCTGATAACCGTATTTATCCAGCAAATCCTGGCGATAATATAAAAGTCCCGCATCCACATACAGCGGTACTCCAATCAGCTTTCCGGAATAAGTATCCGCCATTTTAATAATATTTTGAAAAAATGGTCCGGTAGTAATAGCATAACTATCAAGGGGTTCCAGCCAGTCCGAACTGGCAAATTGACCCATCCAGGCAACATCAACCAACATTACGTCCGGATCTTTTGAGCGCCCGCGCAAAGAAACTAACAGCGACTGTTTACGTTGCTCAGTATCGCTGCTTTGGCGGATCAGCTTGACTTGAATCTCATGTTTAGCTTCAAACTCTGCGATCAGTTCTTCCAGGTAAGCAATTTCATTGGAGGCGCCGCCAACCATAAACGACAGTTTCGGTTGTCTCCGACATCCCGGCAACAAAAGCAAACTTGCCACCAAAAAGCTCCACTGCAGGACCGCTGCTTTTTTCAAAATTGCTCCGCCTTCACCGGATTTTAGCTTTGCAGTAAATACTTATGAAGGAAGCAAGGTTTTCAGAATAAAATTTTAAACCGATTAATCCGTATATCTTCCGGACCCCCGGTTAAAAATATTAATCTGAGATGAAAAATGAAAAGAGGGAACTATTTGACATTTCAGCCTTTTTCACGAAGGATTTCAAAATCTGAAGTCGAATTAAGCTTCAATAGCAATTTACCGGTATTTAAGGAGTTCTCATGAATTACTACGAAACCCTGGCGCAACTGGCGGCCAAATACCCACGACGCCAGTCGGGTTCTCCCGGCGTCGCTGCAGTAATGGAAGAAATCAAAGCCCTTACCGCCCCTTGGAAGATCGCCCCGGAAACCAACAAAGTCTCCGGCTATCAATTTCAACAAAGTATCTGGGGATTAATCGTCATCGGTTTGCTTTCGTTTTTCTTAAGTTTCGCAATTCCCTTTATCAGCTTGGGCGGGGCAATCCTCATGGGAATATTGTTATTACGGGAACTGTCCCGGCCTTTGTTGGGAAAGACCAAAGCTATTCTTGCGGAAAACCTGCTGATTAATCTACCGGCAAAAAACAAAGAAGCCCAAAAAGTATTTTTGGTTGCCTCTTGTGATACGGACCCTTTCATTAAAACTCCATTTGCCAGCAAACCGGGAATATTCATAATCGTCATTTTTAGCATAATTACCCTGATGGTTGGCATGAGCTTATTATATCTGGCGCAATTGGGGCCCGTTTTCAACTATCTTAATCTGTTTTTCGTAATATTGCTGGCTGTGGTCAACCTAATGGTCAAAAAACCCCAATCACCGCCCACCACCTTGAAAAACACCGCCGCCATCTTGGAAACGGCGATGATTCTTAATAAAGTTAAACCGGATATCACTTCAGTCGCTTTATGCTTCTGCGGTTCCCGGTCACTAAATTCGGGAATGATCGCTTTCGGGCCGGAGTTCGCCAAAGGGCCGGAAGATTTAACTTATGTCGTCAACTTGATCGAAACGGACGATCCTAGCGTCACCACGCTGCAATGCCTAACCGCCGAAGGGACCTTCCCGGTTAAAAAAACCAGCTCCATTTTACTTGGCGTTTTGCAGGAGGTGGCCCGGGAAAAAGCGTTGTCTCTGGCTACCGCCAAAACCGGTGAATATACCGAGACTTATCCGCTAAACCGCGATAAAATCCAGCCCATCACCCTTGTCGTTCCCCAAAACGAGAACGTCCCGCTCCGGGATGTCCGGGAATTATTATGCGGACTGGTCCGTAAGTTGGACCATTAGCGGTTACTCTTCCCCGGCGCTTTACCAGTCCGTCCAAAAAGCAGGCCCGCAAACACTGCGGTCAGCGGAATCACGGTAATCATTCCGATACTTCCGGTGAAGGCCCGGACGATCTCGGAAGCCACCATATCCAGATTTAAAATTTTCAATAATGACTCCTTGAAGGCCATAAAAACCAGGATCAACTGGACCGAACTTCCGGTATACGCCAAAATTAAAGTATTCGCCTGAGTCCCCATAATATCCCGTCCCACATTCATTCCGGAGCGGATCAACTCACCACCCGTCAAACCGGGATTGATCCGTTTGACTTCATCAACCGCAGCGGCAATGGACATCCCGACATCCATACAAGCGCCCAAAGCCCCGATAATAATCCCGGAAAACAGGATTCCCTGAACATCCAGTTTGACCTTTTCCGGAAGATAGAGTAACATTGCCGCTTCTTCATTGCCAAAACCGGTCAGATGCGCCGCCTTCCCGACAATAAGCGCTAAAGTCCCGGCAATCGCGACTCCCCCCAAAGTACCCAGGATCGCCGCCAGACTCTTAATGGTAAATCCGCCGACCACCAACATAGTTACTACAGTGGCCACCAAAGCAATCCCGCAAGTTAACAGGACCGGAGAATAACCTTTTAATAAACCGGGCAATAAAACCCCGCAGATCAAAGTCAGCGTTAAGAACAAAGAGCATAAAGCTTTGGCGCCTTTTTTCCATCCAATCGCCAATAACAAAATCACAAAAAGGACACCCATACTATAGAGATAATTCACCCGTAATAAGTCGCTAACATGGGCGTCCTGAATTCCATTTGGGCCCGCCGTCAAGGCCAAGATCACCCGGTCACCACGACCAACCTTGATATTAAAAGCCGCATTGTCGGTCTCATTGTGGACTATTGTCAGTTCTTTACCTTTGTAATGTCCGGAAGTGATCCTGACTTTCAGTTTTTGACTGAGCACCGGCTGACGGCTCATAGGGTCAAGAATGGTCTTTTCAGCTAAAATCGCAATGATTTTGGCTTCCGCCATTACATCCGTGGTTTGGACCGGGTCTTCCGCAGTCTCCGCAGCGGCAATGACCGGTATCACAAGCAAAAAAACCGCCAAAACCAAGAAAATCTTCATCATCCCAATAATCTTAATCTTGCCTGCCATTCATTAACACCATACCTTTCTTGCATCATCTCCACCTTTCATTCTGGATAGCGCTCCCTTTTCCCTGCTTCTGAATTTGGCTAAAATGTGATCGGCAAAATTTGCTTGGGTTAGCGTGGAAAATGGTTCTCCCGTTTTGCCATCAGTCTTTGCGCCTGCCAACAGAGCGCAAGCATGTTGGTTGCTATAAAAAAACCGCTCATGATTTTTACATCATAAGCGGTTATAATTTTTCGCCTTTAAATATACTCTTTCCGTAGTCGGCCGGAAAATCACTTGGAAGCCGCGCTAAAAAAGGCTGATGACGCCGGCGGTGAATTATAACAAGTTTCAAGGTTTTCTTTTCGTTTGGTCCGCCGCAAATATTCCTGGGAATACTTGCAGGCCGCAACACATCTGGAGCAGCTTGCATCCCCTTTCGCCCCCAGAATGCTATTCCGCCGGGCTATCGCGCCCCTGCAGGCCTCCAGATCCAGTAAAGCGTCCCGTTGAACGCCGACTTCCCAGTTAGTCCCGTGGATTGCTCCGACCGGACAATTGGTAACACATAAATTGCAATTTCCGCACTGAGAATGATAAACAGGCTCTGCGGTCACGAAAGGCATATTCGTCAAAATCGAACTGAGTCTGACAGCGCTTCCATAATCTCTCACAACCAACAAATTCGACTTGCCGATCCATCCCAATCCGGCGAGTGTCGCCACGGTTTTATGAGGCAAAGGCGTAATACAGTTTTCATCCCGCCTAACCATTGCCTGCGAGAACGCTTTAAATCCCTGTTTTTCAATGAACTCCTGCGTTTCCAGACTGATATCTTTCAGCCGTTTATTGGTTGCGTTAATTGCCTTAAAACAATTCAAATCCGGCCCCAGTGGAATCCTCTCAATTATATCAGGGGCCAAGGCCAAAACGATACAAATCCCAAATGAATACCCCCGGCGGACTGTTTCACCAAGTCCCAGCAGGGACCCATAGCCTGCCGCCGTAACGCCTTTGCTTTTAAAATATCGATTCATCAACTCATTATAGATCATCATCTTTTCACCATGTTTTAGTTTTTTGACTATCGCTTTCCTACCCGGAAATTCAGATTAAAAGGAAAGCCATCCGACTAAACAACCGGTTCCTCTTTCTTGGCGAATATTTTGATCAGCTTTACAAAAAAGGGACTAAAGAAAATAATGATGGCGGCAATTAGTACCACGCAAGAGATCGGACGTTGAAAGAATCCCGCAAAATTACCGTTATTGATGATCAGTTGCTGACGGAAGGCATTTTCGGCCATACCGCCCAAAATAAACGCCAGTACAAATGCTGGTATGGAAAAGTCAAACTTGTTAAACAAATACCCTATCAGCCCAAAAATGAACATCCATACAATGTCATAATAACTGCCTTTTAAAGAGTAAGCTCCTACGGCTCCCATTACGATAATAATGGCGGCGAGCATCGGATAGGGAAGCTTAAGTATTCTGGCGAATTCCCGGGCGATGTATTTTCCAAGCACAAATAATAACAACGCCGCCACAATAATTCCGATAAACAAAGCATAAAGCATTGTGGGCTGCTCTCTCATAAGCAGGGGGCCGGGACGCAGACCTTGCAGAATAAATATCATCATAATGATGGCCGAGGTGCTGCTGCCCGGAATACCCAGGACCAGGGTCGGCACCATGCTGCCGCCAACCGCCCCGTTGTTAGCCGCCTCAGACGCGATAACTCCTTCATAAGCCCCTTTGCCGAATCGTTCGGGGGCTTTATCGCTTTTTACGGCGACGCTGTAGCTTAAAAGCGAGGCGATCGTACCGCCGGCTGCCGGCAAGATACCGACGAATGTCCCGATAATTGAACTTCTGATGAATGTCCACCACATTTTGAACATCTCTTTAAATTTAAGCAACTCCATGGAAATCCGTTCGGCGCGCACCGTGTTGTCATAGCGATAATAGGTTTCGAGGTTGTGATAAACCTCAGCCAAGGCGAAACAGCCGATGATCACCGGTATCATCTCAATACCGCCCGTCAAAAATGATTTGCCGAAGGTATAACGCTGGACGCCATTGATGGGATCAATCCCAACTGTAGATATCAAAAGTCCCAACAAAGCGGCGACCAAAGCCCTGGCCTGATTTTTTGCGCCGATACTGGTTACACAACTCAAACCCAAAACAGCCAGCGCGAAATACTCGGCGCTTTGAAATTTCAAGGCGATATTGGCAAAAAGAGGCGAGGCAATGACCATGATAAAGGCGGAGAAAATGGAACCGAAAGATGAAGCCGTTACCGCCAGTCCCAGAACCTTTCCGGTTTCACCCCTTTGCGCGAGGGGATAGCCGTCAAAAGTAGTGGGAACCGCTTCCGGTGTTCCCGGAGTTTTAATTAAAATTGACGAGATCGCGCCGCCGGTTGATCCGCCCACATATACGGCGATCATCATTACAATTGCTTGAACGGGTTTCATGGAATAAGTAAATGGCATTAAAAGCACCACCGCCATGGATGAACTGATGCCCGGCATGGCCCCGCCGACCAGTCCGAAGGCCGTCCCACACACTATAAACAACAAACTTAGCGGTTCGCAGACACATTGCAACGCCTGAAGCAGGTTAGAAATTTCCACTCGCTTCCCTCCTTTGTTAATACAAGTAAAAACTGATTTCCTTTAAGAAACCAACTCCACGGGGCAGTTGGGTATCAAATATATTCCCAAAAACTATCACCAAAGCGGCGACAAAAGCCACTGTAAATAAGGTCGCCTTCAGATTATTTTGATAGTTCATTGATTTAATTAAAAGAAAGGTAAAAAGCGCCGTTGCCACAATATATCCTAAAAGTTCGACCACCAGCACATAAAGTCCCAAAAGGATTACTCCCGTTAAAAACTGTTTTATTCCCTGCTTTTCAAAAATCGGTTCACTGCTCTTTTCAGTGCTTTTTAGCTTTTTAAAAGTCATCACGCTGTCATAGATAAGAAGGAGCAGTGTCAGCGCGATGACAAGCCGCGGAAATCCGCCGGCGCCACAATAATCGGTGGAAATGGTGGTACCGATAAATGTATAGGAAACCCCGTAAAGCCAGGAAAGAACAATTATCAAAAAACAATTAAATCCAAGAGCCATTGCCATATCAATTCATCTCCTTTCCCGCATCCTGTTCATTAAAGCTATCGCTCCGCTCTCCAGCTACAAAGGCGCAACTTGGGAAAACGTATGAAAGCGCCGCGTTTTCCCAAGTCAACCAAAGCCAATTTAACCTAATTATTTAATGATTCCAATTTCCTTGTAAAACTGGTCATAGGTTTCAAGCTCCTTCTTCCAAGTTTTTCGCATGGCTGCGGGCGACTCATCAACCGCCAAAAGATTCAAATAATTCTTTCTTTTATACTCCATAAATGCCTTATCGTTAAAAGCGCTTCTCAAAGCCTTTAAAAGAAAACTCCTGATTGCCTTTGGGGTGCCTTTGCGTACCGCAATGCTGCGCCACGCAACCGGAATGCCTTTGATCCCAAAATCGTCGGCACAAGGTACTTTTTCAAGTATGGGAATCCCCTTAACCCGCTTGTTAGAGGCCAGTAATAGGGGAATTAAATCGCCGGACTCCAAAAGAGGCAAAATCGATGCTACTTTGTCCTGAATTAAATCGGTCTCACCGCCGAGGATGGCGGCCTTAGCTTCCGAGCCCGACTTGTAAGGCACAAAAGTCCACTTAATTTTGAAACCTTTCGCTATCTGCGACTGGACGCAGTCGTCAAACGCGCCCGCCGAAATGCCGGATATTTTAAGCGCGCCTGGTTTAGCCTTGGCGTAAGCTCTCATCTGGTCAAGGGTCTGAAATTTATGGTTACCCTTTTTGACGCAAAGGATTGAAAAGTCGGCCATCATCATCACCAGCGGGTCAAAAGTGGCGGTAAACTTAGCCGAGCAGGCGTTTTGAGCCTCCTTCATCAGTACCGAAGTCGTCAGCTCAAGCAGTGTGTAGCCATCGGCTTTTTGAGCGTATGCATACTCAAAACCTTCAACAGTGCCGCTGCCGCCTTTATTGACACAGTTGATCGGCTTTCTTATATATTTTTCCGCAATTTTCGCAAATTGTCGGGCGGAAATATCGGAGGCGCCCCCTACGCCGAACGGAATGACCAATTCCAGGGGCCTTTTAGGAAATTCCGCTTTTTTGGCGTAACCGGAGGAAAAAATCAGCATGATACATAACAAACCTAAAGTAAGCGCTCGAAACTTTTTTTTCATTTAATCTACAACTCCTTTTTTTTATTTTTTTCTAGGTATCATGATATTCAGCAGCGGGACATGCTGTTGCGCCGCATGCATATCGGTTTCGCCGATACTTCCTTGAAAACGGGGCCGGGGAATGGTGATCTTAATGGCATTAGCGGCGTCAAAATTGCAAAATGTGATGATTTTTTCTTCCGGGACATGATAAAGCTGAGCAATAAGCTGTTTGGTTATTGCCTTTGTCCCCAGCACATATTGATAGTCCTCGCCGTTCTTAAAGAGAATGTCCATTGTGATTTCAAACGGCCCCGCGTTCTTGCTCCGGATAACCT
>JASFQO010000025.1:0-11254 GCA_050115405.1 Bacillota bacterium | reverse complement strand
ACCAAAAAAACACTAATTTTTTATGCGAAATGATCCGATAATTAAATTTGGAGATTAATTTTTAGGGGGGCTTCGGATGATCCGAGGAATGTATACTGCAGCTACCGGTATGGTTGCCGCGCAAAACCGCCAAAATGTGGTGGCCAATAATTTGGCCAATGTCCATACTACCGGTTTTAAGGCTGATAATACCTCCAATATTGCTTTTGATACCATGTTGCTCAATGCTTACAATAAAAAGGGCAAAGTCCCGATTGGCACTTTGGGCTTGGGCGTTCAGGTCGGTCCGACTTATACCGATTTTAGCGGCGGCGCATACGTGGTTACCGATAACCCGCATGATTTGGCAATCGACGGTGATGCTTTATTTGCGGTTGAAGTAAACGGCACAATTCGTTTTACCCGGGCCGGACATTTTGGCGTGGATCAAAATCAATATTTGGTAACTGCCGCCGGGCACCGCATCTTAGGTGAAAAGGGCCCGGTTCGAGTTGGGGACGCTACTTTTCGGGTGGCTGAGGATGGGACTGTCCTCCAGGACGGTAAAGTAATTGACCGGTTACAGTTGGCGGCTTCTGGAGGGATGGTTAAGGAAGGCGACTCTCTCTATCGGGCCGGGCAGGTGCAACCGCCGGGAAAATATCAAATCAGGCAAGGAATATTGGAAGAATCCAATGTCAATGCCATTCGCCAAATGATTGAAATGATTAATTTAACCCGTAATTATGAAGCCAACCAAAAGGCCTTGACCGCTTATGATGAAACGTTGGACAAAGCAGTGACCGAATTGGCGCGTTAGGGTGAAAATTACCGTTAGACAATTTACACTCCACGTGTTGTGTTTGCGAGCGCAGTGCAAACACGGAAGTTAGGGTGAAAATACGTTAGTAGTTACACTCACAGTCTTGTGCCCGGCGCAGCCAGGGCATGGACGTTAGTATTTATTACATTCAAGGAGGCATGAAAAATGATTAGGGCATTATGGACAGCGGGGACCGGGATGAATGCGCAACAGACCAATATGGATACGATTGCCAATAATTTGGCAAATGTTAACACTACCGGGTATAAGAAAATCCGTCCGGAGTTTCAGGATTTGATTTATCAAAATTTACGGACCGCCGGGAGCACGACCGGAGAAGGGACGACCATGCCTACCGGATTGCAGGTTGGCCATGGGACTAAGTTGGCGGCGACCACTAAGATTTTTTCTCAAGGCGACTATTTGCAGACGGATAACCCGCTGGATATGTTGATCGAGGGCAATGGTTTTTTCCAGGTGCAGATGCCGGATGGGACGGCCGCCTATACTCGAAACGGCGCTTTTAAAGCGGATATGGACGGTCGGTTGGTAACTTCGGAAGGGTATTTGGTCCAGCCGGAGATCACCGTCCCGCAGGGTGCCAACCGGATTGACGTTGGCCCGGACGGGACGGTGTCGGCGGTGTTGGTGGGGCAAAACGAATCAACGGTCCTGGGCCAGTTGCAACTGGCGATGTTTCGCAATCCGGCCGGGTTGGATAATATCGGCAAAGGCCTTTATAAGGAAGGCACCGCTTCCGGAAACGCAGTCACTGTCGTTCCCGGTACTGAAGGGACGGGGTCGATTATGAATAATTGTCTGGAAATGTCCAATGTGAAAGTGATTGAAGAGATGTTAAATATGATCGTTGCCCAGCGCGCCTATGATATCAATTCCAAAGCGATTCAGGCGGCGGATGAAATGTTGCAGACCGCCAATAATCTGAGGCGTTAAGTCGTGAAGCGGCGCGCGGTGGTTCTTGGGATAGTCTTATGGTTGACATTTTCGGGAGTTAGGGGGAAAATTGCCCGTCAGGCGATTTACACTCAAGAGTTTGTGCCTGTGAAGCAAGGTATGGACGTTAGGGTGAAAATACCGTCAGGTAATTTACATTCCACGTGTTGGGCTTGCGAAAGCAGCGCAAGCACGGAAGTTAGGGCGTTTGCCCAAACCGGAGCGGCATTGTTATTGGAGATTCCGGAACAGGTTACTGTGGCGGGACCCAAAATTCACCTGGCTGATTTGGGCCGGCTGCAAGGAGCCACCCCGGCGGAACGGCAATATTTGGCCGGTCTGGAATTGGGTTTGGCTCCGGCGCCGGGCCAGACCCGTTTTTTTACCCGGAGTTATCTGGAGTTTATCCTCAAGCAACAAAGAGGCCATCGTTGCCCGACGCTATTGATGGGGTCACGGGTAGCAGTCAAGGTTACGGCGGTAGCGATCACGGAGGCGGAGATCGCCGCGGCGATTGACCGGTTGCTACCTCCTTTGCCACCCGGGGTCATTAAACAGTGGGTGCAATTGCAAAATCCCCCGGAGACCGTTTGGCTGCCGCAGGGTGAGTGGCGGATTGAAGCGGCCGCAGTCAGCAAACGGCTTAATTTGGGGCCGAATATCTTTCGGGTAAGGCTGGTTGGCGCAACCGCGACCCGTACTTTTAATATAGCCGGGGTAGTTCGGAAAGTTGCCGTAGTTTACCGGGCCAACCGGGATCTGGCGCCCAAGACGCCGTTGCTTGTTACCGATTTTGATCAAGTTGCAATGGAATTGACCACCGGCCGGGAATGCATCGGTGCTTTTCCCGCGAAATGTCGGAATATCCGTAGCGTTCGCCGGGGACGGGTGTTGTCCGGCGAAGCCCTCCAACCACTTCCGCAGGTGTTTCAGGATAGCGAAGTCCAAGTGACCTTTAATCAAGCAGGGATCGCCATCATGGTCATTGGACGCGCCAAGCGGGACGGGTGGAAGGGCGACTGGATTACACTGGTCAATCCGGTGAGTAAAAAAGAGTTTCAGGGCCGGGTCGTCGGGCCGGGTTTGGTGGAAGTGCTATGAAGCGGATTGCAATAATAAAAGCGATTAACCCGGTTTTCCATTAAAGGTTTTAGGGTGAAAATTGCGTCCTCGCAATTTTCACTCAAGAGTTTGTGCCGCGAAGCAGGTATGAACGTTATGGTGGGGAGTGATTTGATTGTGGTATAATAGGCATCGGCCTTTGATGGGCGCCGGTTTGCTAATGGTGTTGCTGGCGGTGGCGGGGCACGGGATGTTGTTGGCGGCGGCCCCGGATAGTCCGGTGACGACCCGGATTAAAGATATCGCGCGATTGCAAGGGATCCGCAATAATCAGTTAAATGGCGTTGGGATTGTGATCGGTTTAAGTGGTACCGGAGATTCTTCCAAGGCCAATGCGCAGATGACTGCCAATGCCTTGTCCAAATGGGGCCTGGCGGTTAGTGTGGCTGATCTGAAAGTGAAAAATATCGCCGCCGTGATGTTAACGGCAACCTTGACCCCTTTTATGCACCAAGGAGATGCGCTTAATGTGCAGGTGGCGTCGTTTGGCGATGCTAAAAGTCTGCAAGGCGGAATTTTATTGCAAGCGCCCTTAAGCGGCGCCGACGGTAAGGTCTATGCGGTAGCCCAGGGGTCGGTCTATATGGGAGATACCAAACAGACTACGGGAAAAAATGTGGCTACGGTGGGGATGGTCCCTTCGGGTGGAATTGTGGAACGGGAAATTCCTCTGCAATATCAGTTTGATAATAAGATTTTTTGGGCGTTAAACCACCCGGATTTTACCACAGCGACTCGTTTGGCCGAGACAATTAATAATAACATTGCGGCTGGAGTGGCGCGTCCGGTTGATATGGGCATGGTTGAAGTCAAGTTGCCGCCCGACCGGGTCGCCAATCCCGTATCCTTTATTGCCGAGGTGGAAACATTGCCGGTAACACCGGACGGCTTGGCGAAAGTAGTCGTCAATGAGCGCACCGGGACGGTCGTGGTTGGTGAAAATGTCCGGTTAGCCCCAGTGGCGGTGACCCACAACAATATTACGGTTAAAATCAAAGCCCCTGCGGTGGCCGACACCAAAAACGGCACAGCGGGGCAGGAGGACGGCAGATTGATTCAGTTGCCGGAAGGGACCAGTATCGGAGTGATTGTCCGGGCTTTAAATAAGGTGGGCACCGAGCCTGCCGATATCATCGCGGTTTTGGTAGCCCTGCGCAATGCCGGAGCGTTATATGGCGTATTGGAGTTTATGTAGGGTGAAAATTCGACAGAAGTTACACTCACAGTCTTGTGCCCGGCGCAGCCAGGGCATGGACGTTAGGGTGAAAATACGTTAGTAGTTACACTCAACGTGTTGTGCTTGCGAACGTAGTGCAAGCACGGAAGTTAGGAGGCGGTTGCAATGATACAGAGGATGCAAGAAATTGGCCTGAAAACAACAGTAAAGACAAATGAAGTCCGGACCCAATCCCGGACGGACGGGGAAGACCCCAAAATGTACCGGGCCTGCCGGGATTTTGAAGCCCTTCTGGTCCGGCAGATGCTGGAAGAGATGCAAAGATCCACTCCGATGTTTGGCAAAGGGTTTGGCGGTGATTTTTTTCAAGGGATCTTTCAGGACGAGATTGCCAAGGAAATTACCGCCGGTCATGCTCTCGGACTGGCGGATATTTTATACGAGCAAATGATGCGGGCTAGGGTGAAAATTGCATCGGACAATTTACAGTCCACGGGTTGCGTTTGCGAACGCAGTGCAAGCACGGAAGTTAGGGTGAAAACGCCGCAAACCAATGAGTAAGTAATCTTTTTACAGGATTGGGAGGGAAACCGGAGAAACTGGCGAATAGATCAATGTTTCAAATTATGTGAAGGAGGAAAGGTTTTGAAATTTAAGGGGAAGAACGAGAAAATAGAAACCGGCGCCAAAGCCGGTAAAAAAGGCGGTTTTTTCAATTTGTTATTTCACGACGATATATATTGTCGGATGGGTGGTTTTTTGATTTTAGGCTTGGTAATCTTCTTTATTGCCTGGGCTATTTTTGCGTTTGGAGTTAAAAAGAGCGGTCTATTAACCGATACTTTTATCGTCCAAAAGTTATTTAAGGTGGAAACCGCAACGACAATCGGCCCATGGGGCGCTAAAACCTTCGGCAAAACCTGGCATCTTTTCGGCAAATCGATTGATGTTGCCAAGACCGTGGGACTTTGGGGTAATGTCGCTATTATTACTTTGAAATACTTTTTTAATCACTTGATTTTTGTCTTGATCTTTATCTTCCTGTTTAATTTGGTTAAAATCGGACGTTGGAATTTGGGAATGGTCTATTTTCTGTTGCTCTCGGTAATGTGGGGCGCGGTCATCGGGAGTAATTCGCTTACTTTTCCGACCGGTGAAAATCAATTGTTGGGTTCGTTGATCCTATTTGGACGGTTTGGTATCTGGACCTGGTTTGCGTATTTGATGTTGGTGTTGTCCACTTCCCAATTCGCCTGGGTGGTCGCTCCCAAATGGGTGGGGACGGAGTGGCATCTGGAACGGAAGTTTTGGCCGGTCCACTTTACCCCGGAACAACGCGAAATCTTTCTTTTCGGTCTACTGTTTCTGTTGGCGGCCAGTTTTGCCGAAGCCCGGATTTTTGTCCATTATAATTTGCTTTAAAAGGGCATAAACTAGTAAAGCCACTTAAATAAGTTATATTTAAGTGACGGTATACTGGTAAAGATAAAGCTGTCTCGTAAAGGGGCAGCTTTTGTTTTTAAAAAGTGGGATTGCGAGAAGAATTGTATTTTCCAATAATTGTCATTTTGCGTCTCCGATCTCACACTGCTCACTTTATAACGAGGGAGGTGGATTAATAGGAATGACAGACCATTATTATACGGCTACTCCGCATGTCGGCCATGAGACGATTGAATTTACCGTCACGTTGCGCGGTATTCCCCTGAAACTGAAGTCGGATGCGGGAGTATTTTCAAAACACCGGATTGATAACGGCACCAAGTTATTGATTGAGTCTTTGCGCTGGGAAGAAGCACCACGGCAAGTTCTGGACTTGGGTTGCGGTTATGGGCCGATCGGTTTGGTAATTGCCGGCTTGTTACCGAAGGCAACCATATTTATGAGCGATATTAACGAACGGGCGGTCAGGCTTGCCAAAATTAATGCGGCCCGAAACCGGATTACCAATGTTCGGATTGCCGCCGGAGCCGGGTTGACGCCGTTTGCCGGGGAAAAATTTGACTTGATCGTCACCAACCCCCCGATTCGTACCGGGAAAGAGAGTATTTACGCCATGATTGACGCAAGCGCGTTGGCGCTCAACCCCGGCGGATGGTTCGTAGCGGTGGTCGCTACCAAACAAGGCGCGAAAAGTTATGAACGGAAACTGGCGCAAGTTTTTCAAAATGTAACGGAATGGGAAAAAGGCGGCGGTTACCGGGTGGTGGCCGGTAAGAAAGTTTAGCTTTTTGGCTTAAATCTCTACCTTTGGACTTTTCACACGTTAGTTCCACTTCTCCCTTCCGTCTTGAATAGCGACGCCATATTTTACTCAGACTAAGCTTAAAACAAGCGGGGAGTGGGATGATGAGTGAAGACGCGTTAAAAATTTTGTTTTTTTCCGCCGAAGTGGCGCCTTTTGCCAAAACGGGCGGTTTGGCGGATGTCGCCGGCGCTTTGCCGAAAGCGTTAAAACAATTGGGTCATGATATCCGGCTCGTGATGCCGCGCTATGGGTTTATTGGGCGGGAGCAATTTGACTTAAACGAAGTTTTGCAGGGGGTCCCGGTACCGATAAATGGCCGGGTTGAGACAGCCGCGATCTGGGAAGGCCGGATCGGCGCCGCTGTTCAGGTGTACTTGGTGGAAAACGGTAAATATTATGACCGGGAAGGCATTTATATGTATAATGATGATGCCGATCGGTTTATCTTTTTTTGTCGGGCGGCGCTCGAAATGTTAAAGCGACTGAATTGGGTGCCGGATGTATTACATTGTAATGACTGGCATACGGCGATTGTCCCCAACTGGTTACAAACCATTTATCAAGATGACCCGTTTTATCAACCCATGGTAACGGTCTATTCTATTCATAACCTGGCTTATCAAGGGATATTCGGCCACCGGGTTTTGGAGATTGCCGGAATTGACCGGTATCAGTATTGCGCCCCGCCGGAATATGTCGACCAAAATCAGATTAACATGATGGGACGGGGAATTTTTTACGCCGACATTATTAGTACGGTGAGCGAAACTTATGCCAAAGAGATTCTTACCCCCGAATACGGGCACGGTTATGACCGGTTGTTGCGGGAACGGCGCGACCGGCTTTACGGGATTTTAAACGGAATTGACTATGAAGTGAATAACCCGGCCACTGATCCGCATATTTACCAACATTATGACCGGCAGGATTTTACGGCGAAACTCCAAAATAAGCTGGCTTTACAGAGAGAAACAGGTCTCGCCGAAACCGTAGATACGCCGTTAATCGGCATGGTCTCCCGTTTGGCGGACCAGAAAGGCTTTGATCTGATCGGCCCAATATTTGATCAAATGATCCACAATTTGGATTTTCAATTGATTTTGCTCGGGACCGGTTCCGATTATTACCATGACCTTTTTAATGATCTCAAACAACGGTATCCCGAACGGGTAGCGGTCTATCTGACCTTCAACACGCCTTTGGCGCAGAAGATTTATGCGGGGTCGGACATGTTTTTGATGCCGTCGCGGTTTGAACCGTGCGGTTTGGGACAACTGGCGGCGTTTCGTTATGGAAGTGCGCCGATTGCCCGGGAGACCGGGGGACTGAAAGATACGGTCAGTAACTTTGACCCGTCGGTAGATGCCGGTAACGGGTTTACCTTTAAACTTTACGACTCCCTGGCGTTGTATACGGCGATTGTGCGGGCGGTTGAAACATATAAGTATCGGGAGCAATGGCGCAATATCATCCGGCGGGGGATGACCGCCGATTTTTCGTGGGAACGGGCGGCCCGGGAGTACGTGGAATTATATCGCCGGGCGCAAAGCGTTCACGCCCCCCCGCAGACGCCGCAAGAATTTTTGGATGTGCCGGGAGAAAACAGGTAGGGGGAAAATACGTTAGTAGTTGCACTCACGTGTTGTGTTTGCGAACGCAGTGCAAACACGGAAGTTAGGTTGAATACGTCGGTAGTTACATTCACAGTCTTGCGCCCGGCGTAGCCGGGCATGGACTTTAGGTTGAAAGGAGACTTAAAGTATGGCAACCTTGACTAAAACGATTACCGAATTGGAGCCAATCGTCAATCGTCTGCCCGAGACGGAACGCAACCTGTTTAACCGTTTTTTCCGGGTGGACAGTACAGTCGGGAAATTAGTCGTTCCGGAGAGCATGCGCGACTGGATTATCAAAAATTTCGGCGCGGTGGAACGGGTAGCTAGTCAAAAAATTACGAAAGTGACCAATTTACTGACATTGGAAGGCGCTCTCTTTAATGAACTCCGGGCCGGCCGGCCAATGGAATGTCGGGGCCGGGATGAATTGCGACAGGTGATTGCGGGGAGCGGTGGCGACCCCTTTTGCCATCCCGAAAGCGGCACTCCTGCGGACAGCTTTGGCCGGATCCGGGGCCAACATGGATTGACTGCCGGTAATGTGGCTAAATATGACGGCTATCACGGTATTGTGATTTTTGATAACCACAATCCGTTGGCGCTGGAGCGGGCGGCCATTGTCGATTACTTTGCGACGGCGCTGGAGTGGGGGCGCCGCGCTTATCGGGAAGACCCGCAAAGCAAATATTTTTTCTTTATGTGGAATTGTCTGTGGAAGAGCGGCGCTTCGATTGTGCATGGCCATGCTCAGATGACGCTGACCCGCGGCATGCATTATCCTAAAGTTGAAGCGCTGCGACGCACTTGGGCCGCATATAAAAGGCAATATCACGGAGCCGGTTACTTCGACGCTCTTTATCAGGTCCACCGCAACCTGGGTCTGGCCTGGGAATGGGAGGGCGTGAAAGGGTTAGCTTACCTAACTCCGGTCAAGGAGAAGGAAGTGCTGTTAATCGCCTCGGAGCCGGGTCAACCGCTTTATGAAGCGGTCGGCCAGGTTTTGGAGCAGTATTTGCACCGGCTGGGAGTGAACAGTTTTAATCTGGCCTTGTACGTCCCGCCGCTCGGGGATACCGGGGAAGATTGGGACGGGTTCCCGGCAGTAGTGCGGCTGGTGGACCGGGGCGACCCTAATAATAAGACGGCGGATGTCGGGGCGATGGAGTTGTACGCGGCCAGTGTCATCGCGAGCGACCCGTTCCGGGTGGCCGAGGTGCTGCGGGAGGGATGAGCAAAGCCAAATATTTCGCTTGAAAAATGCGGTTGGCTGTGGTAATATATTTATGCTTGTAAAAAACGCCGACGTGGCTCAGTTGGTAGAGCAGCGCACTTGTAATGCGCAGGTCATCAGTTCGAATCTGATCGTCGGCTCCAGCTTAATCAAATATTTACGCCTACCGGATGATTTCGGTAGGCTTTTTTACAACGATAAGCCGAAAGATCCGCTTATGAAATATTAAAAATCCGCATGGCGTCATTAATCCCAGCCTGATAATAAAATTGCTTCGCCGCGTTTAACTCGCTGCCCTTATGGCTGTCGAATTCAAAAATCGCCTCCCGTTGTCTTTGATCTTTGTCTTTTAAAAACCGGTCGAATAATTTTGAATATTCCGCTGCTAATTCCTGATATTCCTGGGTTTTGGCATATTTCTCCTCCAATTCGTAAATCCGTTTAAAGACCGCTTCCTCTTCCCAGACGGCGTTTAATCCGTCAAGGTATTTCAGTAGGACCATGGTTATTAATCGGCAGGTCGAGTAATTGACCATTTTCGGCTTTCACTCCTTTCTTTAATCAAAAAAGGCGACGAAATCAGTCTCGTTAAGCGCCGCCGCCACTTTACTCAGCAGAAAAATATCGACATCAGCAACGACCATTTCAGCGAAGTTATCATATAAATCATAAGTCCGCGCCAGAAAAAATAAAAATTAATCCGCTTCGGCAACTCTATCTTTTAGTCCGGCTAAAAATGAGTTTTTACTCTCACGTAATAACCACTTTGCAACAATACGGTCAAATTCAATCAGTAAATTTCGATGCGTCGCGCTCTGATCGACGGCTAACAGTTGCTCAAATAATCCCTTATACCTTTCAGAAAGCTCCTGTTCTTCCTCAGTATCAAAATCATAGGCTCCCAAAATCGCCGTCCGCCAGGGTATAAATTCTTCCAGCCAGTAGTTTTCAATCAGTTTTTGCTGCTCCTCATAGGTTAAATGCATGTTTAAAGCCAAATAGTGCATCTCGCCTATGATAAACGCCACTGATTCAATTTCCCCCAAATAACTGCCATATGCAGTAAACATGTGATGTTTAAAATGTTTTGGGATCTCAATAGGTCTGTTTCCATCTGAAAAAGTAAGTTTTTTGTTGGCGAACTCATCTCACGCGGTAAAGTCCAACCACCGTACAAGGCTTTTAAAATACTCATCTTACCCCTCCTTTCACTTATAATTATATTGACTTAAAGTCAATATGTCAAAGAAAATATTGCTCTATAGTCAATATTTATCGGATTGGTGAAAAATGTTAGAATAAACTTAAATGTAATTTTAGAAGATTGGTGGTATTACATGTTTAACATTGGAGCGCGGCTGGTTGAGCTGAGGGGGCGACGAAAATTATCGGCAAATAAGTTAGCGATTGCTTTAGATGTGTCACCATCAACGATCAATAAAATTGAAAAAGGACGAAAGCAACCTTCGATACCGCTACTTTTTAATATTTGTCATTATTTTGGGATAAGCCCGAGTGAGTTTTTCAGCGAAGCGCCCGCCGGATTACCACCTGAATTAAAAGAGCTGCTAGATAGTGCCGAAATACTAACCCCCGAGCAATTATCCAGACTGGTGCAATTCATAAAGAGCATGAAATAATATTAGGGTCATTTAGATCGCTGTATTTTAGTATCTTTTTCAAGTGAAAAGGCGAAATTATTCTATGCAATCCCGCCTTGTCAAGTATCGGTAAACATCGTAAAAATGGTTATTCAACCACCCGGACAATAATATTAACATCAGCCGGTCCCGCTTCCTAGTCTCCGGCTGATTTTTGCCATTTTGGATTTGTGGAGGGAGCGTTCTTAATTCCGAATAAAATATTGAGTGGGCGTATAAATTATTTTGCGTCGGTCTAAAAAAATTGACCGAACATTGATTGTGATTGGAACCGGTGGTTAAAAGCGCGGAAAAGCTATCTGCTTAAAACTTTGGTTAGACAGGGAGAACGTCCGATATTTACTACAACAATTTTACAACAATAGCAATTAAATTTTTTTCATCACGATTAAACCGGATTAACTATTAAAAGTACGCAATGGCCGCGGATGTGTTGGAGAAGG
>JASFQO010000024.1:0-11424 GCA_050115405.1 Bacillota bacterium | reverse complement strand
GTTCCTGGGAATTAAGTAAAATCAAGCCAATCAAATAATCGCTCCAGGCGCTCATAAAAGTGAGCAAAGTCGCCATTACCGTCGCTGATTTGGACAACGGCAGCATAATCTGTAAAAAAATCCGCCAATGGCCGGCACCGTCAATCCGGGCCGCTTCCATCAACTCGCCGGGCAGGGTCCGATAAAAAGCCCGGTAAATTATAGTCCAAAACGGAATTCCAAACGCCGCCAGCGGTAAAAAGACCCCGGGCAAACTATCGATCAAACGCAAATTAACCGTTATCTTATAAAGGGGAATCAACACCATTTGAACCGGGATAAAAAAGCCCGCCATCACGCAGTAAAATAAAAAATCTGTCACTTTGGTGCGATACCGAGCAAAAATATAACCCCCCATAGCCGCCGGAGGCACCGTCAAACAGACCGCCCCCACACAGATAACCGCCGTATTAAGCATCCCCAACCCAATCTGCACCGAATTCCACGCCACTCGGAAATTCTCCCAGCGTAATTGTTTGGGCAGGCTCCAGGGATGATAGGCGAATTCGAGCGGGGTTTTAAACGCGAATAAAAACGGCAGGATCAACGGTAAAATTATCATACTGGCCAATATGAGCAAACTGACATGGACCGCCGCCGACCCCGGGGAAAACCGGATGGACGACAGGGCGCCAATCCTGACCGTCTGAGCCTCCATTACCTCTTGCTTCGTCTTCATTAACAGCTCCCCCAATTGAATAATTAACGTTCCTGCTTGCGCGCAGCAAGCGCCAAGCTTTACTATGGCAACCGCGAAAATGTTACCCTCTAACGTTCATGCCTGCGCTGCGACACAAAACTCTTGAGTGAAAATTACCTGATGGTAATTTTCACCCTTATTCATTGCTTTCCCTGCTTTCCCTGCTTTCCCTTTGAAGGCTTAATTGGATAATTGTAAACACCAGGGAAAGCAGAAAGATTACTACGCCAATCGCCGCCGCCTTGCCATATTGCCAGTTGAGAAAGCCTTCCCGATACAATGTAATTCCCAACGTTACCGTATGGTTGGCGGGACCGCCCGCCGTCACCATATTAGGCAGGTCAAACAGTTTCATACAGCCGACGGTTGCTAAAATCGCTTGAATCCGCAAAGCGAATGAGATATGCGGCAGGACGATATACCGGGCATACTGCCATTTGGCGGCGCCGTCAATCATCGCCGCTTCCCGGATTTCCGCCGGAATTTGTTCTATATTTGCCATAAAATAAATAATCCCGAAACCAAGATAAGCCCAAGTTGCCAAGGCAAACAGCGACCAGAACGCCAGGCGCGGGTCGCCGAGAAAATCAATATTCTCAAGCCATTCCCAGCCAATCGTTTTGGCAAATGTGACGATCACGCCGGTATTAGGCGCAAAAATAAAGATGCCCAACATCGCCGTAATCGCGGAAGGCAGCACATTACCCAAATAATAAACGCTGCGCAGTCCTTTAATCAGGCGGGTTTTATAATTGGTACAGGCAAAAGCGATAAAAAATTCCAAAGGGATTTGAATGACCACACTCCAAAAAGCCCACTGAAAAACATGAATAAATCCGGCAATAAACTCGTCATTGGCAAATAACTTCAGATAATTTTGCAAACCGATATAAGTCTCCTGGCCCAAGCCGCTCGCGCGCATCAGCGAGATCCTGAAAGTCTCGACAATCGGATAATACATAAAGATCCCCAGTGCCAAAAAGGCCGGCGCCAGGCAAGCGGCCTTAAACCAGGCCGCGGCCCAGTCAATCCGTTTGCAAAAGCCGACTATTCGGGTATTCACCATCGATCACACCTCATTTCTCTGGAAGCTGGAGGCTAGAAGCTAAAAGCTGGAAGTCAAAGGCCCTATTAAACTGCAAAAAATCAGTGGTTTTATCCAGCCTCAAGCTTCCAGCCTCCCGGAGCGCGCCTTGCGCTCCTATTTTTTGATCGGTCCCATGTTTTCAACCACTAATTCTTCAAATTTCGTCAAAGCTTTTTTAACATTGGTTTCCGGCAACAGAAAACTTTGAATCGTCATATTGACCGGAGTCGACACTGCCGACGGCAAATCCTGATCCCACCAGAATTGGACTTTTTTTGCCTTGGAAAGGACATTGGTCGAAGCCATGCCGGTTAACCGGGTCGGCGGTTTGACGCCCGGAACGGAACAAACCCGTCCGGTTTCCGCTTCGCAAGCTTTAATACTCATCGCATATTTCATAAATTTAACTACGGCGTTTTTTTTCTTCGCCGCCAGTTTGGTAGCGACAAAACCGACATCGGTCATACCCATGACATCGCTGACCCGTCCTTTACCGCCGGGCAACCGAGGAACCGGATAAAAACCAATCGTCTGGTCGGTCTGGGTCTTATCGGAATAAAGCCCGCACAGCCAGGAACCGGAAATCTGCATTCCCGCCTTACCGGTACTCATTAACAACTGGGCGTCGGCATACCCTTCCGACAACGGTTTTTTGCCGAAATACCCTTTCTTGGCCCATTTTTGAATGGTCCGACCGGCTTTGACAAATGGCCTGGCGTTAAAACGCGCTTTGCGGGCGACCGCCCGGTCAAATATATTTCCGCCATATCGGTTAACCAGATACATATAAGTAGCTAAAATCGGCCACTGATCTTTGGCGCCGACTGCAAACGGCTGGATTCCCTTGGCTTTTAAAGCCTCAGCCACCTTCTCCAATCGTCTAATGGTAGTCGGGACGGTCAGGCCAAACTCTTTAAATTTACCTTCATTGACCAATAGGCCGGCAATGGCGAAAAACGGTGCCACCCCATAAACTTTACCTTTATAACTCATAGCCGCTTTAGCAGCGGAACTGGTTTTGACTCCCTGCAATTCTTTAGTCAAATCAAGCAGCATGCCGGCGGCGGCAAATTGCCCCATGAAAGAACCGCCCCAGCTTTGGAAGATATCCGGGCCTTGATTATTGGGCAGGCAAACCTTTAATTTGTTGTTGAGCGGGGAGCCTTGCGTCCCAAAAGCCACCCAGTTCAGCTTGATATGGGGATACTTCTTTTTGAACCCTTTGGCCAGGGCCAGTGTATAAGCGGCATCCGTTTTGTCCGGATTGTTAATCGGGTCGACCGCCCAGACGGTCAGAGTAACTTTTTGGGCAGAAGCCGCATTAACCGGGACCAGTACCGCCATCGTGAGCACCAGCAAACCTACAATTAACCACCAACTGTTTTTCTTCATTAACCTTATCCTCCTTTATTTTTTTTTATATGGATTGTCACAAAGATCGTTCCCGTACGGCGCCCAGTGACTAAACTGATGTCTAGTAAAGCAATTCCTCAATATCGTAGATATAATTATTGCGTTTAAGTGGAAATTATTGATATATTATTTAGGAATCGATATACCGACGCATGTAAAACCGCAACGCGCCTTGTGACAAACTTATTCGAACTCGGTCCTCTCTCCCACAACTTCCAATTCCGCCCGTAGCACAGTTGCGCCGGTTAATTGGCGACTGCGTTCATCCGGCTGGGAACCGCCCACAAAGATGATAAACCGTCCCGGTTCCAGCACTGTCCTGCCGACGGCGTCGATCAGGGCTAACTGCTGCGGCGCCAGGCTAAAACGGACGGTCGCCGTCTCCCCGGCCGCCAAAAATACCTTTCGGATGCCCCGTAACTGCCAACGCGGCACAACCGCACTGGCTTCAACATCTTTCAAGTATAATTGGACGGTTTCCGCCGCCGCCAGCGTCCCGGCATTAGTCACTTTGACCTCGCACTCGATGGTGTCCGTCGGACTAATGACTGTTTGCCCAAGCGTTAATTCACTATATAAGAAACGGCTGTAACTAAGCCCGAAACCAAAGGGATACAGCGCTTCCTTTTCCATATAACGATAAGTCCGGTTCCGTAAGGAATAATCGTGAAAATCAGGAAGTTCCTCGGTAGTACGGTAAAAAGTGACCGGTAACCTGCCCGACGGGCTATATTCCCCAAAAAGCAAGGAAGCTATGGCGGCGCCGCCGCCGGCTCCCGGATAAAAAGCCTGGACAATCGCTGGGACATGTTCATCCGCCCAGGTAACCGCCAAGGCGCTCCCGGTGATTAAAACCAAAATTACCGGTTTGCCGATTTGCACGACTCGTTCCAATAACTGCTGCTGGACCCGGGGCAAATTCAAATCAGGCTTGTCGCCGCTGGCAAATTCATTGGAAACGTCGCCTTCTTCCCCTTCCAAAGTAGCGTCCAATCCCAAACAAAGTACCGTTACATCGGCCCGTTCCGCCGCAGCCAACGCCTCGGCCAGCCGATCGTGCGGTTCACCCAACCCCTGGACCTTTTCTTTAAACAAATGACAGCCTTCGGCATAATAAATCCGGGTACCGGGGGCTGACGCTTGTCGAATACCGTCTATCACGGTCACATATTGCGAAGCCTTGCCGCAATAGTTTCCGACCAACGCCGCCCGGCTGTCGGCATTCGGGCCGATGACCGCAATTGATTTTATTTGGCGCTTGTCTAGCGGTAACAGCCGGTCCGCGTTTTTCAGCAATACCAAACTTTCTTTGGCAACCTGCAGCGCCAGGTCCCGGTGGGCTTGACAGTCGTTTAATTCATAAGGAATCCCCGCATACGGCACTAAGGCGGAGTCGTCAAACAGGCCGAGTTTCAGGCGGGTGACCATCAAACGGGTCACCGCCCGGTCAATGGTAGCTTCGTCGACCAGCCCCTCTTGATGCGCGATCAACAGATTGGCGTACATATTACCGCAATTCAAATCACACCCGTTATTGACTGCCAAAGCAACCGATTCGGGGGCGGTCCGGGTCACGCCGTGGTGCTCGTGAAAATCCTTTAACGCCCAACAATCGGAGACGACATGTCCCTGAAAGCCCCATTCGTCTCTTAAGATTTGCCGTAATAAGACGGCGCTGCCGCAACAGGGTTCCCCATTCACCCGGTTATAGGCCCCCATCACCGCCTCCACTTTGGCTTCCCGGACACATTCTTTAAAAGCCGGCAAATATGTTTCCCGTAAATCTTTCGGGGAAACCACGGCGTTAAAACCGTGCCGTTCTTCCTCCGGACCGCTGTGGACGGCGAAATGTTTGGCGCAGGCGGCAACTTTGAGATACGTGGGGTCGTCCCCTTGTAATCCCTTAATAAAGGCTACCGCCAACCGGCCTGTTAAGTAAGGGTCTTCGCCATAGGTCTCCTGACCCCGGCCCCAACGGGGGTCCCGGAATAGATTCAAATTTGGCGACCACATGGTCAGTCCTTTATAAATTCCCTGGTCGCCCCAGCGTTGAAACTCATGAAACTTGGCCCGAGCCTCGGTGGCAATGATCACCGCCACCCGAAAGAGCAACTCGCTGTCAAAGGTAGCGGCCATCGCAATTGCCTGCGGAAACACCGTCGCCACTCCGGCCCGGGCGACACCGTGCAAAGCTTCGCCCCACCAGTTATAGGCCGGAATCCCCAACCGGGGAATTGCCGGAGACTGGTGCAACATCTGGGTGGCCTTCTCTTCCAGAGTCATCCGCTCCACCAAATCCCGGGCCCGATCGGCAAAGCTGCATTGCGGGTTTAAATATTGCGGCATTGCGGTCAATTGAGATCCTCCTCTTTCAAATATCTAAATATTATGTTTAATTTTTGTTAATTTATTTTACTATCCTAATTTTACCATTTTTTAACTGACAATAAAACCCATTTTTAAAATATTCCATAATTATTCAAGAAATACTTATAAAATGTTCATCATAAAATATTCATAAAAGACGGTGTGCCCCAAACTCCGCTTGGATCACACCGTTTACTTAACTATTTGGGAATAGAGCCGATATTAATATATATGACGAGCCCCAAACAGACATGCCAAACATTGACATCAAATTTCATCAACCTACCTGTTGATAACTACCAATCGACCGCACACTCTTACTGGACTTGGCAAACCGTCCCGTTCAGCGCAAAAGCGGTCGGTTTGGTATTGGCGCCGCTGTAAGACATATTAAATCCGAAACTGACCGTCCCTCCGGCCGGAATCGTCGCATTATAATCAAGATTGGTCACCGTAACCGAGTTTCCGTCTTGGGTATAGCTTCCATTCCATAAATTGGAAATTTTTTGAGTGCCACCAAAATCCCAAGTCAACTGCCAACCGTCAATCGCCGTGGCGCTGTTGTTTTTAATCGTAATACTGACCGTAGCGCCGCTGCCCCAATCAAATTGCGTGTAATTCAGCGTATATACGGCGGCGCTGGCAGTCGGCGTAGCGGTAACTGTCGGCGTCGCGGTTGCCGTTGCCGTTGTTGTCGCTGTATCCGTTGCCGTCGGCGTAACGCCACCGGTGCTAATCACGACGGTCGCAATTGATTGAGCCGGCAAGGAAACCGTATTGCCCGCGCCCAGCGATCCGATTTCACTACATTTTTCCGCACCGTCGGGAATCGTCCGGTAAATCGCGGAACTACCGGCGGTGTAGCCGCCTAAGTCCAAGGCCACGGTACTTTCCGTGCTGCCGTTATTGATTAAAATCACCGTCAATTGTTCCTGATCTTCCGAGACAAAGGCCGTCGTCCGGATAGTACTGCTGTCGGAGGTAGCGGCAACCCTGGTAAAACCGGGATCGGTGAATTTGCTGAACTGCTCAAAAACATAATACCAGTCGGTAATAATGTAGCCCTCGGTAGTGGTCCACTCGCTTGTATTGTACGCATTTTCCAACTTGACCAACGGCCTTTGCGAATTGCTCCATATCAGGTCCCAATAAAAATAGCCGCTAACTCCTTCTTCCACCAAGGCGTTGATCATCAAAATTCCGGTATTTAAGGGAGTCCCGTAATCAAATTCCGTCTGGAAGAGCGGTTTATCCCCATATAATGATTTATATTTGCACATATTGGTGATAAACGCATCCGGGTCGCTATTGTCGGAACTGCCGCCATTGTATAAATGATGGGCAATCCCGTATACCTGCGACAAGTCCATATTGTCGGTGTACTGGCCCAAACTTTCATTGAGACCGCACGCTTCCGGCCCGATAATTTTCGGGACATTCTCCAGTATTTGCAGTTTGTTGTAAACAGCATCCAACGCCGTCCCATACCCGGGATAATCCGTAGTTTCGGCCGGTTTGAAAATACACGTTTCCCAACCGCTGTTTTCATAGTCCGGTTCATTTTGAATACTGATATAATCAGGGACAATTCCTTTTTCCTTATATGCTACCAACGAATCGTACCAATATTGGGCGAAATCATCGTACGGAAACGACCCGTTTATTTTGGCCAAAGTCCCGCCGTTCAGCGTCCCGTTAAGTTTGAGATCGGACGGCGGCGTCCAGGATGAGATTAAGACTTTCAGGTCATGCCCCAACGCATTTTTCGCCCCGGCCAGGACCGCCGCTTCAATCGGCGCAAAGCTTTCTCCGTTGCGGCTCCCGTAGGTATTCCGAAACCGAATAATATCCAATCCCAGATCCTGAAAGAGAATCTTATATAACTCCGCTTTGTTGGGATGATCCGTCAACCAACTGCCATACCAGGCAATGGCCGCCCCAAACCCTTCCAAAGTTTGATAGGTTGTCCCGGGATCAATCGTGACATTATAAGTGGCGGCGCTGGACTGTGGCAAAGCCCACCAACTTATTGCCGCCGCCAGTATCAAAATTGGCAGTAAATAGCGGCCTATGGTCCGCTTTTTCAATTCTCGCTTCATTTCTAACCCAAACCCTCCTTATTCCTTACAAAATTTTCTTTAATTTAAAAGACATTCCGAAGTTTGGCCGTTACTGTCGCCTCCTTTCCGCTATGGATAAACGGCTCCCTCTTTTCGTTTTTCCGGGAAAACCACCCCCTTTTAGGGCATCACCTTACCCGACGCGCATTAAAAAAAGCGGCCATTTAATTGCTAAACGTCCGCCCTGACTATTTACTATTGGTTATCCATTCTATTTGTTTTCCGATTCATGGTAAATTTAATTATATTATACAACTCTTTTACAATAAAACAAGCCTAAATTTTTTGAGTCAGTGAGTCAGGCATCCGGCGATCGCCAATACCGATTTCTCCGGTATTAAAAGACATTCGGGAGTCAACCGCAGTTGCAGTTTTTCCAATGCCAACATCGTAAAGATAATTCGTTGGTTATCAAGGGTTAAATCGCCATAACCCGGGCTAAAACGATTTTTGGTCAATTTCAAGCCGGATTTGGCCAGGATTTGGTTAAGCAGCCGCATCAACCAATCCAGTCCGGCGTCCGCCGTTTCGGAGGCGACGGCATCCAAAATCACACCCAGCGCCGCATCGCCCGCGTCAATCGCCTCCCGGCTCGCCGCGCCAATCTGACCGCCTACGGTAGCCGCCAATAAAACCAATTCCGGACAAGGGCCCAACAACTCCGCCAGTTGCGCGCTTTGAAACCGCTGCCCGGTTTCGAGTTCAATATAGTCGGGGCCATGTTCGCTAATGAACGTCCGGCAATAAGCGCCCTGTAAATTACAGAGGGCCGTCCCACGCCGGATTCCTTCCGCCAGCTTCCGCCGGTGCAGATCGTTTAAGACGGTCCGGTGGATGTTATACCCCAACCGCAAAAGAATTTGCCTCTCCGGAGCCTGGGTCGGAATATTTTCAAAATAGGTTACTTTAGGGAACATGAATTGCCTCTCACTTCTGGTAAATTCAGGTGTTGAGTCAGGGGACGGTTCTTTGACTCAACGTTCCCTGACTCATGAATTTACTACACCGCGATCAGTCCGCTGATGATTTCGCCGCCAACCATGGTCAGCACCACATCAAATTCCGGAGTCAGGGCGATCAGGTCGGCGTCTTTCCCCGGGGCCAGACTTCCTTTGTCGGCCTCAATTCCCAGGAGTTTCGCAGGATTGTAAGTCGCCATCCGAAAAGCATCCGTCAATTCACAACTGGTAAACTCCCAAAAATTTTTCACCGTCTGTTCCAAAGTCAGGTTGCTCCCGGCCAAATTACCGGTCGCAGTGGTCAAGCGTCCACCCTTCACCCGCAATGGTCCGCAATAAGTGGCAAAAAGCCCGTCGCCGCACCCGGCCGGGGCCATCCCGTCCGAAACCAAAATCAGACGTTGGACGCCTTTGGCGCGCCATAATAATTCCAAGGCCGCCGGATGCAGGTGGACCCCGTCGGCAATTACCTCAGCCGTCAAAGCATCGGTGGTCAAAGCCGCGCCCACCGTACCCGGATCCCGGTGATGCCAGGGACGCAACCCGTTAAAGCAATGCGTCACACAGATGAACCCGCTTTCCGTCGCCTGACAGGTCATCTCATAATCGGCATCGCTATGGCCAATTGAACAGACAATCCCTTCTTTATCCAAAACCTCCGCCACTTCCAGCGCCCCCGGCAACTCCGGAGCCAGCGTCACCATTTTAATTCCAGTATTACTGCTTTTTTGCAACCGTTCCAGCTCCGCCAGCGACGGCGGCCGCAGGCAATCCGTCCGGTGGACTCCGGCGCGGCCGGCAGCCAAATAAGGTCCTTCCAGGTGTAGTCCCAGACAACGGGCGCCCTGGTAAGAATGTCCGACCAGCGTGGCAAAGGAGCGGGCCACCGCCTGCAAATCCGTTTCCGGCGCCGCCATGGTGGTGGCTAGAAAAGCGGTAATCCCGTGCGTGGCGTTAAAACGCGCCAAATCCGCCAAAGCGGCGGTTTTGCCCTGCATCACTTCCACTCCGCCGCCGCCATGGAGATGCTGATCGATTAAGCCCGGAGCAATGATCAGCCCCTCCAAATCAATCTCCCGGAAGCCTGACGGTATCCCTAGCGTCGTACCGGGACCGACCGCGACAATTTTTTCGTTGCTGATTAAAATGACGGCATCCTCAATCAGTTTAAAGGGAGTCAGGACTAGCGCCCGGGTCAGAGCCAGTTGCCGTTTCACACCAACATTCATGTTCGGACCGGCTCTGGCGTCAAGTCTCCGGAAGGGCGCAAAAACGAATGAAAATGAAGTTCCCTCATGCCTCTTTTCTCCCTGCGCTTAATATAAATAATTAGCGTCCCAGATAAACGGATACCGGGACGGAAATAATTTCCGTAAAGCTTGCGCCGCCTGCGGCAAAGCCTCCCAATCGACCGCATCGGCCAATCCGAAAAACAACCGGGTCAGTTGCGCTCCGGTTAACAACGGAGTTGCAGCTGGAGCGGCGCTTATGGTTAATCCGGCGGCAGTCACGGTCAACTCCCAAACCGCTTCACCGTCTTGAAACGGGAGCGTCACTCTCCGGCCCCAATCGCTCAGCCCATTGGCGACGACCGGATTAAATCGCGCGCCAAACTCCGGCCAATCCAGCACTTTCACCATGCCCGCCAGGGGCGCCGGATTCAGATGGGTCCCGCCACACCGGTAAGCGACCAGATTCAGATAATGTTCCGGTGTTCCCCGGATCACGATCGTCGTCCCGGTCGCGACGCATTGCTCCATAAAAGCGGCCAGCATTGCCGCAGCCTCCTCCGGATTGAGCGCCGCCGCTTCCGTAATTGTCAGCGGATTTAGTCCCGCCGGATCACTATAGTATAAATAACCGGCCGGTTCACCATTGCAATTTTCCCACACCAGAAAATTAGCCTGTTTCGGGAAAGGCGCCTCTTTTAATTCCGCCAGTTCCATATCCATTTCCGCCATCCGCTCCGCCCACCACTGCCCGGTCCTTTGCGGTTGCAACCATAAACGGCCGTTCCCCCGATGATACAGCGCGGCCAACGTCACCAAGTCGGCAGTCTGCAAACAACGCAGTCTCCCGGGGCTTAAATGAGCCGGTTTACGAAACCGGTCGCGCGCCAATTTGGTTTTATAACGCGGTAATAAAGGCACGAAGCCAAATTTGGGATAAAAGGCGGGAATTCCCCATAAAAAAACCGCGGGGATTCCCTGCGCGCGCAGCATGGCCAAGGCCTGACGCAAACAATCTCCCCCGTAACCTTTCCGTTGCCGGTCCGGATGGACCACTACCGGCGAGACCGCCCACACCGGCAACGTCGCCGCGCCACAATGCAATTGTTGCGGGAAAAAGCCGACCGCCGCCGCCAAGCGCCGCTTGACTTCGCCGACCATCACCCAATCCGGCCGCCAAGCCGGCCGGGAATATAAATAACTAAATAAAATCCGGTGTTCGCGGCCGCGGGTTTCATCCGTCCCGCCATCCGGCCCCACCGCAAATCCGGCCGTGATTAAATCCAATAATTCCGCCCGATCGGCCTGCCCCGCCCAACGATACCGAATCACCAGCATCCTCCTTGACTCTAATACTCCTTCTATTATAATATGAATTGCATGTGCAGGCAATCGGCAATAATGAATTAAATGAATAAAAATGAATAATCAAATAATCAAATTATTCGCAATCTCCCAGTTCCATTGTACCAATATTCCTGAACCCGAACCAGGCTAAAAAAGAAAATGT
>JASFQO010000023.1:0-11646 GCA_050115405.1 Bacillota bacterium | reverse complement strand
AATCCGGACCAAATGTCATCCGCCGCGGATCACCGCACAGCGGGTATTGCGAAGGGATCTATCTCAAAAATTGGCTGGGGCGTTGAATTGCAAATTAACCACAGTAACCGCTCCCGCAGGATACGGTAAGTCGACCGCAGTGATTGACTGGTTGGGACAGACGGGATTGCCGGTTGCCTGGGTATCGCTTGACGCCAACGATAACCGTCCGGAGGTGTTTTGGCGTTATATCTGCCTGGCGCTGGGCGGCGTCCTGGGCGGCGTCAGCGACGCTACTTCCTATATTTTTTTATCCCCGGAACTGCTGAAAACCAATACCCATTTACATATCCTGATTGATCGGTTAAGCGCAAGTAAAAAAGAGCTCCTCTTAACGCTTGACGATTTTCACTTTATTACTACGCCGGAAGTTTTAAAAAACTTTTCCTATTTTGTCAATTATCTTCCCGCTCATGTCCATGTGATCCTGATTAGCCGGACCGAGCCCGGATTGGAACTGGCCAAGCTCCGACTGGGCGGCGCTTTGCTCCGGGTCGACCGCAACGACTTGCAGTTTCAGACTGAGGAAATCGCCCAATTTTATCAGGTCAAAGGATTGGCATTCGAACGCGAAGAGCTTGAGCGGATAGAAGAATATACCCAGGGATGGGTGGCTGCCCTGGTAGCGGTGGCCATGGATCCGGAATTTGCACGGAAGATTCCACCATGGCGGGCAATTAATCGACCAATTTTTAGAGGAAGAGCTGGTTGGCAAATGGCCGGAGGAAAAACGGGATTTCTTGCTTGCGACTTCCATTTTGGAAAGTTTATGCGGCCCGTTGTGTGATGCGGTGACCGGTTTTGACGGCGGTAGTGAGAGGCTCCGCCAATTATGGCTTCAAAATGAATTACTCATCGCGCTGGACAATGAAGACTGTTGGTACCGGTATCACCCGCTGTTCGGGAATTTTTTGCGGAAAGTGCTTGCCGGACAAGTGAGTCTGTCCGTTCCCGAGCTTCATTTGAAAGCGGCCCGGTGGTACGAAGATAATGAACTCATCTACCCGGCGATCGAACATTATTTGGAAGGAGGTTATTTTGAAGCTGCGATTAAGCTTATCAACTCCGAGGGGCGTTTTCTGTTCGCGCAAGGTGATTATTCCAAGCTGTTTTTATTGATGAACCGGTTGCCGGAACCATTAACCCGTAATAATATTGAAACTATCTTTCTGCAGGCGCGTTACTATACGGATAACAACTTGTTTGAAGAGGCGGAAAAATGTCTGGACCGACTGCGGGAACTTATGAAAGGTACAATTGAGGACCCATATTATTTAGCAGTTTATCCATTTATCCAAAAGGGCCTAAAATTGATGGAGGCTTATTTATTGCTATGCCGGGGGAAATTGGCCGAATTTCAGGCCAAGTTCAAGGCGGCGAAGGCAATTAAGACGGAAGCGAGCAACCTGGACGATAATTATATGGATTTCAATCTGTCCGAAATTTACCTGTACCGCTGCCAGCCCGGTTTAGGATTGATAAAACTATTTAAATCCGGCCCGCAAGCCTTTCAGCATATAAAGGCCGACTATCAGGAGATGATTGCGGAAGATCCCGGATTTGCGCAGTTAACCGCCGGTGAATTCTATTACGAGGCCAACCGGCCGGATGAGGCTTTGCCGTATTTGGCTACAGCCGTCAATGAGGGGGCCGGGGGTAAATGTCCGGGTAGTTTAGTGCCCGCGATGGTGACCATCGCCCGGATCAGACGGGCCCAAAATGAGATCGCGGCCGCGTATGATGCGGTCTGGGAATGCGAAAAACGGTTGATGCGGACAAACCGGCCGCATTGGAATTATCTTTTAAATGCTTTCAAAACCCGTCTCGATTTGGACGCCGGCAGGACCGCAGCGGTGGAAGAATGGCTCGCGACAAGCAAACTTCATATTTATCAGGAGATAACCAAGACGGGAGAATATGAGTTGCTGGTCTTCGCCAGATGTCTAATGAGCCAAGGGCGTTTTAGGGATGCCGCCATCTTGCTCCAGCGCCTGTTGGCCTTTGCCGAAGCTGAAAAACGTCTCCACAGCACGGTGGAGATTCTTAATCTACTGGCGATTACCACCGCCAAAACCGGCGATAATGCTAGGGCCCTTGAATTGCTGGAGAAATCGCTGATTATCGGACTACAGGAAGGTTACGTCTGCAGTTTCGTTGATGAATTTGCCCCGATGGCGGCGCTTTTGGAAAAATATCTGCTTTCGGTGAAAGAACCGAAGGAACCAGCCGACAGCCGTCGCGGGCAATTGATGACCTATGCCGCCGAATTACTCACGGCGATCCAAAGCAGTCCTTTTAAAACCGCCTTTATGTCGAAAAAAGCGACCGGGCCACGGGTGACGGTGAAGTGTTTCGGTTCGTTCGCCATTTATCAAGACGGGCATCCGCTTAACTGTAAAAATTCCAAAGTCCGGGAGATTTTAGCTTATCTCGTCCATAATCAGGGCGAGGCGGTTGGCTGGGAGAAGATTGTGGAGGCGATTTGGCCGGACTGTCCTTATGAAAAAGCTCATCACAATTTCCATATGACCATGCATCTGCTGCGAAAATTTTTAAAGAACCATGCGATAACGGAGATTTTAGACTATAGTCGGGGTAACTACCGGGTCCGCCCGGAAAGGCTCGATTGCGACATGTATGAGTTCAGCCGGATTTTTACGGAATCTGAACATACTCCGGCAGCGGATCCCCAATGGGTCGAAACAGCCAAACGGCTTTATACCGGCGGCTACTTTGAAGAGAACGGGTTTATCTGGGCTTACGCCAAAGCGGCCAATCTGGAGACGATGTATTGCGAATTAATAAATAAAAAATAAGGCGGATTGCTTGTGAATAAATAATTTGTGTTTAACCGTAAAAAAACATGGCAAAAAACCCCGAAAGGTTGATTCCTTTCGGGGTTTTTTGCTCTTCTATTGAGGTTCGCTTGAGGTTGTTTTTTGTAAAATATTATGAATAGTTTTTTTACTGTTTCATGTAAGGGCAGTAAAAAGAAGAATATCGGAGGTTGTTGATTGTGACATTTTTTAGAATAGAAGGCGCATTTCGCAACATTACAGATCTGTTTATCGTCAGATTTTCACCAAAATTAAAGCCCATAGGAGGGATTCTGCCGTGAAAATAAAATTTGTTTCAAAATTGGCCGCCATTGTTATTTTAATCACGTTCGTCCTTGCCGTCTCGCCGGTCAAGGCAGCAGATTATTTAACTGACAATACAGGTATTTATAATTTTAATATATTAGATATGCCAAAATTAAACCAGTACAGAGTCATGATTAAATCGGTTAATTGGGACACCTGGGAACAGAAGGTTGGGGGCCGTTTTGAGATACCATCCAGTTTTACATATAAAGGAAATGATACGTGCCAAGTCACCAGGATTGATCCTAATGCATTTGCGGGGTGCCCTGCTTCAAGCATTTATCTTGGAAGCTTCTTAAATGACGTGGATGGACAATATACTTTTGCGGGTAATACCAATGTGAGGAGTATCGAATTCGAAGACGGCTTCGACGATATACTAGCTAATATGTTTAAGGGCTGCACCAGCCTGAAGAGCATTGAGTTCTCCGAGGGCACCATAGGAGAATCTGCGTTTCAAGGTTGTACGAGCCTGCGCATCGTCACGTTCCCCTCCGGCATCGGCTTCATAGGAAATTCGGCGTTTTCGGGCTGTACCAACCTGGAAGCGGCTACTTTCAAGGGCGGCAGACCATTCATGGGAACAGGCGTTTTCAACGGCACCAATTCGAACTTTACAATCTATTATCATGTGAGCCAGTCGTCCAGTTGGTCCGGGTACACAGCATATTCCACCCAGGCCTACTGCTATGTCACATACTATCCGAACTACGACAGCAAAGATCCAGTGAAGACCAAGACCAACGTGGACAGCAGCTGCCTGATCACCGCCCGGACAGATTTCACCCGCACAGGTTACGTCTTCGCCGGTTGGTACAAGGAAGCCGATTGCACGAACCAATGGAACTTTGGTAGCGACGCCGTCACGGACGACATCACGCTCTACGCCAAGTGGACGACGGCTGACAACACTGCGCCGACGCTGACCAGCGTAAATATCTCGTCCAGCAATAGCAACGCAACCAAAGCCAAAACCGGAGACACGATTACCCTGAGCTTCACCGCCAGTGAAAGTATCGGCGCCCCGACCGTCACCATCGCCGGAAATTCCGCAACCGTCAATAATGCGGGAGATTCGAATGATGCGACCTGGCAGGCGAACTATACGATGCAGGGGACTGATACCGAAGGGACCGTGGCGTTTTCAACCAGCTTCAGCGACCTGGCGGGAAACGCGGGGACGGCGGTCAGTGCGACAACCGATAGCAGCAGCGTCACCTATGACAAAACCAGCCCAACCTTGAGTAATGTAACGCCAACTACTTTAAAGGCAAGTACGGCGATCAACGTCACTGACAGTGAAACCGGCACCGTATATCTGGTGCCCACAGGAACGTATACCAGCCAGACGGAGTTGGCAGCGGCCGCGACAAAAACCGTTAGCGTGGCCACAGCAGGTTCGGCGGTAACGATTGATACCACCGGCGTGGCCGAGGGCTGTTATCAGATCTATGCGGCGGATGCCGCCGGGAATGTATCTACGGCCTCCGCCGACATCACCATTGACAATACCGCGCCGATTTTAAGCAATGTAACGCCCACTATGTTAAAGGCAGGTACGACGATCAGCGCCGTCAGCAACGAAACCGGTACAGTATACCTGGTACCTAAGGGAACATATACCAGTCAGGCGGAGTTGACAGCGGCTGTGACAAAAACTGTTAGCGTGGCCACGGCGGGCTCAGCAATAACGATTGATACCGCCGGCGTGGCTGAAGGACTTTATCAGCTCTATGCTGTCGACGCCGCCGGGAATGTATCTTCGGATTCAGTCGACATCACCATTGATAATACAGCGCCGACCCTAAACAATGTAACGCCCGCCACTTTAAAGGCAGGTACGGCGATCAACGTCACTGACAGTGAAACCGGCACCGTATATCTGGTGCCCACAGGAACGTATACCAGTCAGACGGAGTTGGCAGCGGCCGCGACAAAAACCGTTAGCGTGGCCACAGCAGGTTCGGCGGTAACGATTGATACCACCGGCGTGGCCGAGGGCTGTTATCAGATCTATGCGGCGGATGCCGCCGGGAATGTATCTACGGCCTCCGCCGACATCACCATTGACAACACCGCGCCCACAATAAATTCGGTGAGTGTACCGGGCGATAAGACATATAAAGCAGGAGATAATCTTGAATTTACAGTAAAATTTAGCGAGGCGGCGACCGTGACCACGACCGGCGGTATGCCTTATATACCTATTACGATTGATACCGGCGGGACAGTCGAAGCCGCTTATTATAGCGGTTCCGGGAGCACAGCGTTGGTTTTCCGTTATACCGTGGCGACAGGGAATCTTGATGGCGACGGAGTAGCCGTTAGCGGCGAAATCAACCTCAATGGCGGGACAATCATGGATGCCGCCGGAAATAGCGCAGTGTTAACTTTTACCAGTCCCGATACGACCGGAGTGAAGGTGGATGGAGTAACCCCAACGCTGACCAGCGTAAAAATCTCCTCCAACAACACTGACACAACCAAGGCCAAAACCGGAGACCAGATTACCTTGAATTTTACCGCCAGTGAAGGCATCCAAACGCCGACCGTCACCATTGCCGGAAATTCGGCAACCGTCAATGACGCGGGAGATTCGGATGCTTCCACCTGGCAGGCGACTTATACGATGCAGGGGACGGAGACCGAAGGTGTTGTGACGTTCTCCATCAGCTTCAGCGACCTGACGGACAATGCGGGGACGGCGGTCAGCGCGACCACCGACAGCAGCAGCGTCACGTACGATAAGAGTGCGCCGATGCTTACGGCATATACACCTACCGGCAGCAATATCAAGTTGAATACAACGCTAACGTTAACCTTCAGTGAAGCCGTGACGGCCGGCAGCGGGAACATCACTTTGTATAAAACGGACGGTACTTTGGCGGAGAGCATCGCCGCTTCCAAGGTGAGTATCAGCGAAAAGACCGTCACGATCACTCCAACCACTAAATTAACTGCCGCAACTGGTTACTATGTATTGGTGGATACAACGGCATTCCGGGATTTGACGGGTAATGCGTATGCAGGTCTTAGCGATATCGGTACCTGGAGCTTTACCACTGTTACGTCAGCCGTTGTCATTACCTTCAGCAGGCCGGCCACAGGCGCTAAACTGAATATCACCACCGGATCAACAGTGATTGTGAAACTGACCGATAACGGCGCGGGGATTGATACCGGTAAAGTGACGATTCAAATTGATAGCGGCGCTGCGGTCAAGCCGACTTCACTGGTAAAGACTATGGACGGTTATACCTTGTACTATGTGATTACCGGCATCAATTACGGTACGACAGATTATTCCCATACAATTAAAGTTACGGCTGCGGATTCATCGGGGACAACCAGTAGCGGCTCGGTGACCTTTACCATGGAACCGAAACGGAACGGGTTTGGGTTCGGGAGGTTGAGGTTTGATTGACCAGGCATGAGGCGGAAGGCGGGAGTGGCTATTAGCTGTTGGCTCCAGACTTTTTTAGGCCTGAAATGGAAGAAGAACATCAAGAAATATACTCGATGGAGAGAGAGTAATCGTTACTCCAAAGCTTAAATACTTTAGACAATGGCAAGGTTACCCTTATTATCTTTGAATGAGCCAACAGGGGCGAGAGTAAGAGAGGGGTCTGCGCTAACTTGGCAGGACAGTCGGAATGAAAATGATGCCAAAAGCTAATAGCGAACAGAAAGGAGCGAGCTTAATGAAGAAAACATTGAACATACTGATTATAGCGATCATCCTTATTACCGGTCTCTCCGGTTGCGGAGGAGGCTCTTCCTCCGGTAGTGGCGACGAAAAGACCGTCACCACCAGCGGTATTCTGACTTTGCTCAGTAGTTACGAGACGGCGGTTGAGGCTTATGATGTGGACGGAATGCTGGACTGTTTGGACAGCGGCAGCTTTACCTTGACCATCAAAGAGGGCCGATATACCAGTACTAAGGATTATGCCACTTTAAAAAAAGAACTTGAAGATGATGAAAACAATCAGCTGATGTGGCGCAAAGACAGCACGGTGGCGGGCGGGCATAATTACCAACTTGACTTGATACTCGGCACGCCCACTTCCGGCAATGAAACCTCCAGCGGGGCGATTGTCAAGCAAAACTTTGAAGTCTGGGAAAGTTCGGCTGAGGTTACTCCCGCCATTAGGACCGACAGCGGCACGATTGTCTGGACCTTGGTATACAGTAGCGGGGAGTGGCAGGCGACGGCGCTGACGATTAATTATAATACGTCCATCACTGGGTCGCGCCTGGTAAAAACGGCGGCGGCCGCTACGAGTTCTCAAGGGAAGCGATTTGGCTTTGGTAAGATGGGGTTTTAGGCGTGAGGCGTGAGTATGAATGTAGTGCTCCGCTGCCTAATTTCATTCTGACGTTGCCCCGGTATGCCGGGGTAGGAGACTAATAGCCAACAGCCAGTAGCTAATAGCCTTTTCTACCCTACTCCGGGGGAGACTATTAAGCATAACATCATATTTAGAGGAAAAATACTTTGGCGCGATTAAAAGCAATATTGCAATTGATAGTCATGCAACTGATACGGCTTTGCACCTCGGCATTAATTGGTTTGCTGTTTTTCCCGGCAATCGCGTTAGCCGCCGGGTCGGCGAACTTAGCTTCGGATCTTGCACCGCCGAAGATTACCGTCGTTGCTCCGTTGCAAAACAGTAAAATCGCGACCGGCACCCCCCGGATTGAGGTTTCGTTTTCCGATCTTTTGTCCGGAATCAACCGGGATACCATTCATTTGTTTATTGACCGGATCGAGGTGACTGCGGAGGCCGTGATTGAACAGGACGATCCGACCGGACAGGATGCAGCCAGTCCGTGGCGGATTACTTATACGCCTAAAGTCGCTTTGTCCAAGGGGAAACATAAGGTCCGGTTGAGTGTTGAGGACCTGGCCGGAAACCGGGCCGAACTTGCTTGGAGTTTTGAAGTTACAGTCGGTACCGGCGGCGGAATCAGCATCAGCGGTAGTAATACCCTCAGGATTGATGATAGTCCGGTCAAAAAGATCACCGACACCTTGGATTTCACCACACAGGGAGAGTACCGGGAAACTGCCGTCCGTTTGAATGTAAGGGGTCAAATCACGGATTATCCGGAGACCGACCCCGACTATAGTTATAACGGGTATAATTTCACTTACGATGATTATTCGTTAGGACTCTATCATGATCAAGCTTCAGCGGTTTTCGGCTATGTCAACGCCAGCCTGGACTCGGAACTTTTGCAAATCGGGCTGCGAATGTATGGCAATGGCGGGGTTGTCAGCAATACCTTCAATGGAGCCGGCGGGCAATATCAATGGACTGTCTTTTCCGGCGATTCGGGCAGTTCCTACGGGACAGACTCCAATGCCTACCGGATGACCGGCGCCGGCGGTGAATGGCGGGGGGATTCCGGAATAACATTGGGAGGCTATTATTTCAGTCTGAATGGGAGTAAAGCTTACAATTTTACCGGTTTTAGAGGGAATACCTACATTAAACAACTGGGATTATTGCGATTTGAGGTTATCCACGGGGCTTTAGAAACCAACGATACGAGCGGTAGCGGATGGGCGCTGCATTGGGATCAATCCCTGATGGGTTGGAATTTAGGTTTGGACTATACGGAATCGGAAGCGGAATACCCAAAATACGGTTCTGCATCGCGGTTTGCCTCGCCCAACGACGGGGGCTTGCGCAGCTATGAAATCCGTATTTCGGCTGATATCAATGAATTTCACAGTTTGAGCTTTGACGGTTACTTCTCCCGGGATAATCTCGATCATAGCCGGACAGCGACCGAAACCCGCCAAAATATCGGCGCCGGATATAGCTATCGTACCAAGTCCAATTTTAGTTTGAACGCCGATTACCAGGGAGATTTTAAAAATGAAGCGGAAAATTCGAAAAAAGATCAGATACTCATCTTGGGGATGCAACAAAAAATGGGACTTTCGCAACTCAAAGTCACGTGTACCTTAAATGCGGTTCGTTATCCCAAGCCCAACAACACCTATGATCGCATTCAACTTTTGAGCTCCTGGACGTATCCGGTTGGCGCTTATAACCTTACGCCATCACTGCAATGGAGCGACCAAAAGTATGACGACGGCGATTGGTCCAAGGCGGTAGAGGGCCGCCTGACCCTGGCTCGGAGATTCGATTCCGATTTAGCCCGAAGCAACATTGCGCTTTTTTGCCGTATCAGTGATGATTTAGATCGTGGCGAACAGACCAAGTTGACTAAATTTGGTATATTACCTTCACTGTATTTGAAGACCGGACCCCATTCGACGTTGACCCTGGTTTATGATTATGAACCCTGGGCCAAGGAGGGTTCGGAAAATGATAACGGGGTGGACAAAACGATTAATCTGACTTGGAAAGTAACTTTTTAAATTTTGTAAAATTTTTTTGACCGCTAAAACGGCCGGATAGGGGCTGTCGCAGCTGAAATGGTTGCAATAGCCCCTATTTAATTGCTGATGTCGTTGAGGTTCGCTTGAGGTTATTTTTTGTAGAATGTTAAAAGGGATAGAAATTAACTTTAATTTGGCATTTTTTGCCACATATTACTATTTACAGTGTTTGTGGGGGTATGAATCATGCAACGCAAAATCCGCCGGCAAATCCAGCGCCGGCTCCAAAAAAAGGCTGCGAAAACGTTGTGGGCCTCGGTAGCTGCGGTCGGGTTGCTCTTCGGGGCCTGCGGCTATTCCCTGGCCAATCCGACGGGCGGGACGGTGACCAGCGGGGCGGCGACTATCAGCGGTGAAGGTACCACGGCGGTGACAGTTACCCAAACTACCGATAAAACGACTATTAATTGGACCGGTTTCAGCATCGGCTCCGGAGAGAGTGTGACCTTTGTCCAGCCGGACAGCAGTGCAATTGCGTTAAACCGGGTGACCGGGACGGACGCGTCGTCAATTTACGGGACGCTCAGTTCCAACGGGAAGGTCTATCTGATCAATCCCAACGGGATCTTGTTTTCCTCGACCGCTCAGGTTAACGTGGGTGGGATCGTGGCCTCAACCTTGGACATCTCTGAAGCCGATTTTCTTTCCGGCAATTATACCTTTAACGGCAGCGGCGGCTCGGTCGTGAATCACGGTTCGATTATTGCAAGCGACGGCGGGTATGTCGTCCTTATAGGCAATACGGTCGGTAATAGCGGGACAATTGCCGCCGGCTCCGGTACGGTCGCCCTGGGGGCGGGGAGTCAAATCACACTCGACTTCGAGGGGGACGGGCTGTTGGGTCTGACGGTTGACAGCGCGGCGCTGGGGGCGCTCGCGGCAAACAGCGGGACGATTTCCGCAGACGGCGGGGCGGTCTACTTAAGCGCGGTCGCCGCCGATACTTTAGCCGGGACGGTCGTCAATAACAGCGGACTGATTCAGGCGCAAAGCGTTGACGAGGTCAACGGGACGATTATTTTGAGCGGCGGGAGCAATGGAACAGTCACGAATAGTGGGACACTGGACACCTCGGGGACGGATAGCGGGGAAACCGGCGGACTCGTGAAAGTGCTGGGCGAGACGGTGAACCTGGCCGACGGGACTTTGATCAATGTTTCCGGCGAAGCTGGCGGCGGCACCGCCTTGATCGGCGGGAACTACCAGGGCAGCGGCGCCGAACAACATGCCACTACCACGACGGTGGTGGCGGGCGCGACCATTAATGCCGACGCGATTACCAACGGCGACGGCGGGACGGTGGTCGCCTGGTCGGATGGGACGACGACTTTCGCCGGGACGATTACGGCCCGGGGCGGGAGCGCGTCCGGGGACGGCGGTAGCGTGGAAACATCAGGTAAGACGCTGGGCGTCGGCGGGACAGTGGCTGCCGGCGCGGCGAGCGGCAAAGGCGGCAATTGGTTGTTGGACCCGAATGATTACACCATCGACGCTACGGCGGCGGCGAGTATCGCAACGTCTTTAGATAGCGGCACCAATGTGACGGTCAGCTCGGACGACGGTACCAGCGGCACTTTGGGGGATCTGACCGTCGCCAGCAAAATCAGTTGGAGCGGCAACAGCGTGTTGACGCTTTCGGCCGTAAACAACATCTATGTCAACGCGGACATAACAGCCGGCGGAGATACCGCGGGATTGGTCATGACGTACGGTAGCGGCCGTGGTTACACTTTGGCCGCCGGGATCGGCCTCACCCTGTCCGGGGCCTCTGCCGGCCTGACCATTGATGGTAACGCATATACGGTAATCAATAATAATAATAAGGATAGCATTTTCAGCAGTTTGGAAGGGAGTACCGACAGTTCCCTTCTGGCCGCTTATTACGCCTTGGGGGAGGATCTCGATTTGACCGGCGCCAACTGGACTCCCATCGGCTCCGACAGCAACCCGTTTACCGGCGTCTGCGCCGGCCTCGGCAATACGCTTAGCAACCTCACGGTCAGCAGTACCGATAATTATATCGGGATGTTCGGCTACTCCACCGGG
>JASFQO010000022.1:0-11671 GCA_050115405.1 Bacillota bacterium | reverse complement strand
CAAAGTCTGGATGTACGTTTGGAGTTGTTGGTAATTAAGCGGCGCTTTCAAAGCGACTTTTTGGTCGGCCTCAAAATAAGTTACTACCGCAAAGGGAGTCTTTACTGTCTCATCCATTAGGTAGACTCTACCGTCGGCCCTGATCTGATAAAACTTGCCGTTTAACTCGATCATCTCCCCGTCCAGTCCTGCAAACGTGCCAATCCCGAAATCGCCGTGTTTACTCAATTCCTGCAGGGAGATAACTCCGTCGTAGACACCCTCCTGTAACGCGCTTAAAGTCGAGACCTGGAATAAAAGATCCCGATCCTGATCCGGGCCGGCCCCGAAGGTTAGCGTCGTTGCCAGGAGTACCGTCAAAACCACCATTAAAGACAAACGAATATATTTCATCCTCATTCTCCTATCTCGTAGTAAGTTTAAAACTTCAAAATACGGTTGGGTCTGTTTTTAATAAGACCGCCACAAATCGCCCGTCCCAATCCACTTCGACGACTACCGCGCCTTTGTTTTGATATCGCGCTTGCCGTAGGTCATTCACAGCCTGCATGATGTGGATGATCCCATTCAGCCCGAAATATTGACAGACGCAGTCGTCTCCTTCCCGGTTCGGAGTGATCACCCGGTCGGAACCGAATTGCCGCTCCGCTGCTTCAAGCAGCAGTCCCGCCGCAGGATTAAAAGGTTGCGCCGCGGTATAAACCACCGTATCCGCGCGGCGCATCCCGGCTTCAGCCAACAAGGTTTCCACTGCGGCGAACATACGCCGGCCCCAGTCGGCTGATAAAGGAGTCCCGCCCGAGTAACAGCCGGCGATTTCGGCGTAGATCCGATAATCGGCAGCCAGCGCCGCCTCCCAGGAACATAAATAAAGCGCGCCGCCGCCTTCGCCTAACAGCTCCCTAACCGGGCCGGATTCCGACGGGCTTTGACGGGCCGTCGCCGCATACCCCCATAGCAAGGCGTCGGATATTACTTCCATATCCGCCGCCAGATAATAATCGGCCTGACGGTGGCGGATCGCGTCAAAGGCGTAACCAACCGCATCAAGCCCCGCCACCCAACCGTCCGCCAAAGTTACATTCGGCCCTTTAAACTGAAACCAAATTCCGATCCGCCCAGCGGACGCGTTAGCGACCGTGTTGGGAAATTCCATCGGGCTCACTGCGTTGAATCCTTTCCGCAATGCCTGCCGATAGAAATTCCCGATGCTGACCGTCGCCCCAAAGGTCGTCCCCAGCACCACCCCGGTCGCTTCCGGCCGCAGACCACCGCTTTCCAAATAAGCGGCAACCGCCCTCCGGACGGCAATCCCGGCGAAAATCCCGGCCCGGTCCACCCCCCGGAGATTGATTCCGGGCAATAACTCCGCCAACTCCGGATCGCTGAACCTTAAATAGCGGGCGCCGCACCGCCCCGACCAGGCGTCGGGGGTTCCGGAGGACCGCGTGAGACCCATTCCGGCAATGACTACTCTGTTTTGATCCTGCATTAGCCGACCTCCTACAACTTTGCTAAAATAAGTGACGAATTATTCCCGCCGAAAGCGAACGAATTCGACATCACCAGCTCCAGCCGCGCCCTCCGGGCCTCATTGGGAACACAATCCGGGATACATTCCGGGTCCGGAGTCGCAAAATTGATCGTCGGCAAAATAATCTGCCGCTTTAGCATCAGGCAGCACGCCGCCGCCTCCAGCCCGCCGGCGGCGCCCATGGCGTGTCCCAGCATGGACTTGAGCGAACTGACCGGCGGCAGTCGGTCGGCGTCCTTAAATACCGCGCGGATCGCCCGGGACTCGGTCTTGTCATTTGCCGGAGTCCCGGTGCCGTGGGCGCAGATGTAGTCAATCGCCGCGGCGGTCGTCCCGGCGTCTTTTAAGGCTACCGCCATACTGGCCGCCGCGCCGGCCCCTTCGGGATGGGGCGAAGTGATATGATAAGCGTCCGTCCCCAACCCATAGCCCTTGACCTCGGCATAAATCGAAGCGCCCCGAGCTACTGCCGTCTCCAGCTCCTCCAGGAGCAAGACGCCGGCTCCCTCGCTCACCACCAGTCCCCGGCGGTCCCGGTCAAACGGCCGGCATCGGTCGGGAGTCAGCGACAGCAGGCGGTTGAAACCGATCAGCGCCGTTTTGGAGAAGACATCGACTCCGCCGGCCAGGGCCCGGCCGACCCGGCCGCGGCGAATGAGAGCGGCGGCGTACCCCAAGGCATAATTCCCCGACGCACAGGCGTTTAAAAATAAATGGCGTGGGCCGCTTAAACCCAATTTCGTGACGGGAAAGGTGATGATTCCATCCGACCGCGCTTGGGCATAGGCTTCCGGGGTGACAGCCGCGATCCCGCTGTGACAGATGACCTCATTCATGGCCTCGACCGCCTGAATCTCCCCCATGGTGGAACCCATACAGACCGCCACCGGTCCGGCAGCCAACGTTTCCGGTCCGATTCCGGCGTCCGCCAGGGCCATTTGGGCGGCGGCATAGGCGTATTGGGCGGCCCGGCCACTATTACGGAGCTGCCGGGCGTCCAGATAATTCCGGGGGTCAAAGTCCTTGACCGCGCCGCCGATCTTCACGCGCAGGGCGCCGCAGTCAAAGGCCGTGACCGGCCCGATCCCCGATACGCCGCCCGCCAGATTATCCCAAAACTTTTTAGTACCGGTCCCGACCGGTGAAATAACTCCGATTCCGGTAACCGCGACTCTCCGGCTCATCCGTACCGCTCCTTTGTCCCAATCGCTTTTTTGACCACTTTAGTCTCCCAAACGTAATCATAATCCCCGCCCAGCAGATTGTCGATCAATCCCTGCATCCTGCGGTTTTTCACATTAACGGCAAACACCGCGTTCGTATCGCCCCGCTCCAATTGCAGGTTGACCGCTGCCGCCAAGAGGTAGAACCCATAAGCGCGGGCCCGATACTCCGTCTTGACAAAGACGCCCCGGTAATAAACGCTGCCGCTTAAAAACTTCAGGGCGTAAAGCCAGCCGGCGATCACCCCGTCCGCCCGCAACAGTAAGCTGTTCTCCAAGTTAAGCCGGTCGGGTCCGTCAAGCGGGGCGAGATGCGCCGGATACCAAAGATCCCAGCCTGCCGCGAGTTCCTCCTTTTCCCGCTCCGTAAGCGTGGTAAAGTCGGTAACGCTTACCCCTTCGGGCAGCCTGCAGCGGCGGACTTCCCGACCAGGGAGGCCGAGCCACCGGGAATTGAGCCGGCTCCGGGAAATCCGATATTGGCGGGAGACGGTAACCGGCTCCGGCCAGCCGCACTTGACAATGAAAGCGTCCACCGCTTGGCTCCGGGTTTCCTCCAGAGTATAGGTCAGAGATAACCGGCCTACGCCCCGCTCGCGGAGCAAGGCCTCCAACGCCAGCAGCAATTCCCGGCCGACCCCCTTGCGGCGCTCGGCGGGCGGAACATAAATCTGCCGCGCCTCCCAGTGGTCCGTCTCCCAAGTACCCGGATGTTTAACGGACGGGACCGCCCCGGCAAGCAGCAGCCCGGCCGGGCGGCTGTCGGCCTGGGCCCCCAAAGCAACCAGTTCCGCCTGATCCAAGCGGTCCAAATAGCCCGGAAACAGGGGCAGGACCAATTGCTCAAAGGGCCGGCAATTCCGCTTATCCAGGCTCATAATCTTAATAAGCAAGCTATCCGGCCTCCTTATAACTATATATGTTGAACTAAATAATGTATATGGTTCAACAATTTCCTTGCTCGATAAAATGAACAAATTTCCTCGGGGGTTATTTTGCATCCGATTTTTGGGATGCAAACTTAAGTATACAAAATTTAGTTCATTTTATATAAGAAATAAAATAAGGTTATTCTTGTTTAGCGGAGCTAGCGCTTAAATACCAACCAAAACCCGTAACTCCGCTTCCCACTAGACCAGCGCCTCCTATTACACCCAAGGCCAGGAACGCCAGACACCCAATTACAAACAAAACCTCACCGCCGGAGACCAGTTCCAATTGCGCTTCGCTTAATTCGCCGTTTTCGTAGGCTTGAACCAAATTCGCCAAATACTCCAGGTCCGCCTTGGCGAAATTAAAGCCCGCCTCCCGGCTGAGCAAAGCGCATTCCGCCAGGTCCTGCCGCTTGGCGGCGGCTTCCAGCTTCCCGCGCAGCTCTTCGTCCTCTCCCAACTTCAGCAAAAAATTTTTAACCGTCTGATTGACTTCCATTACGTCAACCCCTTTCCCAAACTCCGTTCTTCCCAAAGCGTCCCTTTATTTCGATATAAAGGTTATTCTTGTTTAGCGGAGCTAGCGCTTAAATACCAACCAGTAGCCCCAACTGCGGTTCCCGTTAGACCAATTGCTGTAATTGCAGATATACCAGAGAGCACTAGAACCATAAGTATCGTCTGAACCACACCGCCGGAGACCAGCTCCAACTGTTCTTCGCTTAATTCGCCGCTTTCGTAGTTCTTAGCCAAATTCACCAAATACTCCAGGTCCCCCTTGGTGAAATTAAATCCAGCCTCCCGGCTGAGCAAAGCGCATTCCGCCAGATCCTGCCGCCCTGCGGCCGCTTCCAGCTTCCCGCGCAGCTCTTCGTCCTCTCCCAACTTCACCAAAAAGTTTTTAACCGTCTGATTGACTTCCATTGCATCAACCTCTTTCCCAAACTCCGTTTCTCCCAAAGCGCCTCTTTATTCCGAAATAAAATAAGGTTATCCTTGTTTACTCGAATAGCAACCCACACCCACTAGCGCGGCTCCCATTCCAGTAGCCAGTCCAGCAAAAACCAATGAAAGTATCGCCATCGCCGTAAGTATAGCCTCACCGCCGGAGACCAGTTCCAACTGTGCTTCGCTTAATTCGCCGTTTTCGTAGGCTTTAGACAAATTCGCCAAATACTCCAGATCCGCTTTGGTGAAATTATAGCCCGCCTCCCGGCTGAGCAAAGCGCATTCCGCCAGGTCCTGCCGTTTGGCGGCGGCTTCCAGCTTCCCGCGCAGCTCTTCGTCCTCTCCCAACTTCAGCAAAAAGTTTTTAACCGTCTGATTGACTTCCATTACAAAAACTCCTTTCATTAACTCTGTTTTTTACCCGGACAGTCCCGGAATTTCAGATCTCCGGCTTCCGGTTTAATTTTGATCCGGTCCTTCACTCGGCGGGGGTTTCACTCCCCCGGTCGCCTGGTAAAGTTGGTCTTCATCCAATTCATCTCCGCTGATCTCCGGACGCTCCCGGACTTGCTCTTCCCACGCCGCCAGGAGTTTTTCCCAAAGCGCCCCTTTAATCGGGCTCGCGATGGAAAAGTCAACCTGCCGCAACCGCTCCGCCACCCGAAGCGATTCACGGTCGGCCGCCGGCAGTGCGGCGGCTTCCGCCGCGCCATTCCCCGTTAACTTTTGGTCTAAAATTTTATTAAACCGGGCAATCAAGATCTCATTCTCCTTCAAACTCACCTTTTTCCAGAGCTATTTCTTTATACGAACTACCGTCCCAACCATTACAAATTATCCGCTAAAATTTCCCTAAGCCGAGCCAGCGCCCGGTAGACGATAACTCCGACGTGGCTTTCGCTCAAATCCGTCAGCCTGGCGATCGCCACGTTGGTCAAACCGACGGCGAACTTCAAGGCGATGATCTCCCTTTCCCGCTCTTTCAGCCGGAAAACCGCCGCCAGCAAAATGTCCCGTTCTTCTTGCCACAAAATAAAGGTTTCCTGGTCCGTCGCCCCGTCGGCCACCGGGTCCGCGGCTTCCAGGGGGACCGGTTGATGTTTGCCGTCCGTGCGGTAATAGTCGGTCAGGGTATTCCGGGCAATGGTAAAAAGCCAGGTGGAGAAGGAGCTTTTCTCCGGCGCATAATTGGGAAAATGCTCAACCACTTTCAAAAAGACCCGGGCGGTGAGGTCGTCGCTCAGTGACGCGTCCCGAAGCCTGTACCGGAAGTAATTATAAACTTTGGGAAAGTATTGTTCATATAACGTCTTTAAATGCTCCCGGTCCTCGTCCGAAACTTTTCGCCCCGCTTCATTCCGGTTTTGATCCGGCAAACTGGTTTTCATCCTGCCATCACCCCCAACGTCCCCGTCTTATCCTACAATCATGCAAATTTATAACACAAAAGTTCATTTTCATTCTTGACTGTGTCTTTATTTATCAAGAAAATTTGAAAGTTATTTCTGAAATTCCATTGTTCTTTTTGACCGCCCAAAAATGAACCAAAAAGGCACAACGGAACCAAGGTTCCCTGACCCTCCTTTTATTCATCCAGGGTTTTTAGCGGGTCTTCGCCATCCGTGGCCTTTCGACTAGCAATCTAGCATAGACTTTCGAAGTCGACCGCTGTGATTTATCCTTAAATCGAAGCGTCGCCGGTTTCGTCCATGAAACCGGGTGCTGATTTGTTACAACCTTACAAAAATTATTATTTTAAATCATCTTTAGCCGGTATCCCGGTACCCGAGAGTCGGCGCCACCACCCAGACGCGCCGATGGACTTTGACGGATTGGCTGAGCTTTCAGTTTCGCATTCGCGTCGTCAAAAGTCGTACAGTGCTAGGAACGACCGAGGGAGGAGCGCAGATAATACTTGACGTATATCGAGCACCGCAGCGACCGAGTGACGCCGCAATGTGCGGCTTTTCACGGCGCATCAGCCAATCCGGCAAGTCTCCTCACCTTTCTCTGCTATTCCTGACGACGAGTGTTTAAGCCAATTGCCTTTGGGCCAAAGCGGCGAAAAGTCCTCCCTTAGCCATCAGCTCAGCGTAGCTACCTTGTTCCACCATTTTTCCCTGGTCCATTACATAGATGCGGTCGCAATTTTTGACCGTGCTTAAGCGGTGGGCAATCACAATCCGGGTCGCGTTCAGCTTGTCCAGACTGGCGGCGACAATGGACTGCGTCAGATTATCCAGCGCGCTGGTGGCCTCATCAAAGTAAATCAGCCGGGGCCGGTTGACGACGGCCCGGGCGATCATCAACCGCTGCCGCTGGCCGCCCGACAGAGTCCCCGCGCCTTCGCCGACCATCGTATACATACCCATCGGCATTTTGCGGATCTCCTCATCCAATCCGGCCATTTTAGCCGCTTCCCATGCGTCTTTGACGGTCAGCTCCGGATGAGAGCCGATGATGTTCTCTAAAATATTACCGGACATTAATTGCCCGTCTTGCAGCACCACGCCCAACTGGCGGCGAATCGCCCGCCAATCCGCCTTGGCGCTGTCCTGGCCGTCATAGTAGACCGAACCGGATTCCGGTTTTTCAAAGCCCAACAACACGCGGAGCAAGGTGGATTTGCCGCTTCCCGAAGGGCCGACCACGGCGATATAGTCGCCCGGCTTCACCTGCAAGGAAACGTTATCCAGCACCAACGGACCGGTGGCGTGGTAACGGAAGCTAACCCGGTCCACATCCAGCTCGCCGCTGAGTTCACCGGGATCTTGCTTGGCTTCGTCATCTTCCGGGGCCGTCGCCAAAATGGGCCGGATACTGTCAAACAAGGGCCGGACTCCCAAAACGGTAATAAAGGAACCGGAAAGTTGCGTCATGGAACCGATTAGACTACCCATGGCGGTGTTAAAAGCGATAAAATCGCCGGTCATTAAGTCGACCCGCTCGCCCTTAATCACCAGATAAAAAAGGACCATCGACGCCGCGACCGGAAAGATTTCATTAAATACCGCCAGCCAGTTAGCAATATTTTGCGCGGTGAAAGTAATCTTCCGTTGCCGGCCGAATTGTTGCGTCCACTGCAAAAACGCCCGGTTTTCCGAACCTGAAATCCTGATCTTAGCAATCCCGCTCAGTAATTGAAAGAGTAAACCCGATAATTTATTTTGCGCTTCAATCAACTTTTTTTGATATCTAACCTGCCAAAGACCGAGAAAAAAAGTAGCCGCGGCCGAAACGGCCACCAGCAATAACGCCTTTACAGCCAGTTGTTTGGAGTAATAATACATCTGAATATAATAGCAAAATGAAAAAACGCTTGATAATATTGAAGCCACCAGCGTATCCGATAAGACGTCGCGGATCTGGTTAATGCTCATGGCGCGCATCCCCAGTTCACCGGCTGTGTAATCCTTGAAAAAAGTCACCGGCAAACTAAGCAGCCGGTCCCAGACCGCGCTTTGCACCGCCCCGTCCATTGCGCTTTTGACGCGTAAAACCGCGAACGACCTCACTAATTTAAAAATAGCCTTGGCGACGGCGGCGCCGCCGAGCAACATGGCGATCTGCCACAATTCGCTTCTTTGGCCGCCGGGAATGATATTATCAAAGACCACCGCGTTGACTTTGGGGACAATGAGACCCAGTAATCCGCCGGCCAGTCCGGCGCCGAAGATCATGCGCAGGTCGCTTTTCCAGCAAGCGGCGAAGGCAAACCGCAACAGATTTTTGATGGTCAAAAGCTCGGCGGGAAACGGCTTATAAAAACAGACCGCGAACGGTTGCAACCGCTCGGCGCTCTCCCGATCGAGGCTGACTTTAGCCCCCGTCACCGGATGCACCCACAGATAACTGCGGTGGGTAACCGGGACCAGGGCAACCGGGGTATTGTCCGCTACCAGATAGCCAAGCATGGGGCCGGAATCGCTTTGCCACCACTTGCCCCGCAAGGCGACCCGGCGATACCGGACGCCGGAAGCCCGCGCGATTTCCTCAATTCTAAGCGAAGGTTGGGTATTCCCCGGCGGCTGCGGAGGGAGGGTCAGCGCGATTCCCTGAAGTTCCCCAACCATTTTACAGGCCGCCAAGAGCGGCGGATCATTCGTTTCAACACTAAAATCCAAACGGCTCCGCCGGTTGGCGATATCCGCCAAATTATTCAGGGCGTGCCGCAGCGTCTGAGAGTCAAGTTGCTTTTTTACCTGCGCACGCCGCGCTTTAAATTGTTCGTCCGCCACCGCGTCCGCCGCCGCCAGTTCCAGCAAACGCCGATTCACGTTGCGCAGGTTCGTTAACGCCCCCGCGTCGGTTAAAAACCCGGCGGTCGTCAGACACTCAAGCCGGCTATCCTGCTCCGGACGAAGCCATAACCGACCCACCAGCGGAAAATAGCCGTCCGCCGGCGTCAAGGGCATCGTGGCTGCTCCTTGCAACAACGAACCGCCTTCCCGATGTCTGATCCAGCGAACCGTTTCCCGGGAACGCAACGCCATCCCCCGCGGCGGCGCCTGTTCCCGTTCCGTTCCCAATGGGCGGCAGTTTTCGGGAATCGCTCCACCGCGGCCGACGGCGCTGAATTTGCCAATCCATTGTTCCAACAAGACGGCGGATTCCGCCACCGGCGCGCCTTCCCAAAAAGACGCGGCCCTAACCCGCAGCAATACGGTCCCGGATCCGCCGGTGACCAGCAAACCCATTGCCGCGGCGCCGTCGGCCGGTTTAATCCCCATCAGCAACTCCCGCTCTTGCAGACTGAACAAATGATGGCGGATTCCCTCCGGTTTTCCGGCGGATGCCGCTACCATAAAGACTTCAGCCTTGCCGCGCGCAATCAGCCAAATATCGTCCTCATCAGTCAGAAGCAAAGGCCGGTTGCCTTCCAACGCGACCCGCGTCCCAATCTCATTCAACCGTTTCAGCCAATCAGACAATCCAATCACCCATCTCGTTATTCGTTATTCGTCTCTTGACGTTCGAGGCGCCAAAACCGATGACCAACAGCCGCTCATGCCATTGCGATCAACCTGGCATAGGGACTATCCGCCACATTTTTCATGACTTCATGCGTCCCGCGTTGGACGATTTTCCCCTGCTCCAGCAGGATAATCTCATCACAGTCCCGGATGGTGGAGAGCCGGTGCGCCACAATGATGCAGGTACAACCGCGGCGCCGGATATTTTGGTCGATCAGCGCCTCAATTTTGGGGTCCAAGGCGCTGGTGGCTTCATCCATGATCAGGATGGTCGGATTTTGGACCAACGCCCGGGCAATCTCCAGCCGTTGCCGTTGACCGCCGCTGAAATTGCGGCCGCCTTCGCTGATTTGGGAACTGTAACCGCCTTCCCGGGCGATAATGACCTCATGGATACAGGCGTCCTTCGCGGCCTGAATGATCTCCGCTTCCGGGATTGTGTCATCCCACATAGTGAGATTGTCCCGCAAGGTCCCTTCAAAAAGAATAATGTCCTGGTCGACCATGGCAAGACAATTATTCATTACGCTGCGCGGAAACGCCTCGCGGGGCCGGCCGTCAAATAAAATCTCCCCCGACCAGGGCCGATACAGATTGGCGATCAGTTTGGCAAGCGTTGATTTGCCGCTGCCCGACTCACCGATCAGGGCCACCCGCGAACCCGGTCGCAGCGTTAAGTGAAAGTATGCGACGAGCGGCGATTCCAAAGGGCTATAACCAAAAGTTAAATTTTTAATGGCGACGGTCCCGGTCAAATTGGCCGGCGCCTCCGGCTGCCGCGCCACGGTTTCCTCCGTCGAAAACCGGAGATCCGGCGGATATTTCAACACATCATCCAGCCGGCTCATATCACCCTTCACTTCCTGAAACCGGCTGCCTAAATTAACCAGCTCCGTGACCGGGTTCAAGAAGGAAGCCATCAGGCTTTGAAAGGCGACCAGCATCCCAACGGTGAGATAACCGTCTAAAATCCGGCGCGCCCCCAGGATCAGCACGGCGGCATTGGTAAGGCCGGTCAAAAACGCCGGGACTGCCGCCAAATACTGGGTAGAAACACCGATTTCCTGTTCCGAATTCAGTAGTTTAGCCTGATAACCGGCCCATTTTTCAAAAAATCCCGATTCCGATCCGGTCGCTTTCAGCGTTTCAATAATATGTAAACCGGAAATAGCGATACTGAGTACCTTGCCCCGATTCTGCAGCAGTTTTAGATTCTGGTCGGCGCGTTTTTGCGAAACATAACGCAGAAAACCCAGATTAATCACCGCCGCCGTCAACCCGAGCAATGATAAGGCCACATCATATTGAAGCATCAGCAGAAAATAAAAGATGATCACCATCAGGTTGAGGACGGCGGTGGCCAGTTCCCCGGAGAGCAGCTTGGCCACGGTATCGTTGCTGCCGACCCGGTTGCTTAAATCCCCGGCATATCTTTGCAAGAAAAATTCAATCGGCAGCCGCAGCACATGCCAGAGGAAGCTGCTGGCGGCGGATAAAGCGATTTTGGTTTCCAGCCGTAACAAGTAATAGCTTTGCACCCATTTCAGTAACCCTTTGAGCGCCGCCGTGATCGCCATCCCCACTAACAACAGGTTCAACCAGTTTTCCTTACCCCCAAGCAAAATACCGTCGATAAAGACCTTGGTAAAAGTAGGCACCACAATCCCCGGAATGACCAAAACCAAACCGACGATGATGATATAGACGAGCGCCTGACGGGAACCATGCAACCGGACGGCCAAGGCGCGCGACGTGTCGGCTGGAGTTCCCTGTTTCGTAAATTGCGCTGCCGGGCTGAAGGTCAACGTCACTCCGGTAAAAGCCTGGTCGAATTCTTGCGGCGACACAGTCCGCCGCCCCTGACCCGGATCGTTTAGATAGACCTTGTTACCGGCAAAGCCTTCACAGACCAAAAAATGATTGAAGTTCCAATGGATGATAAACGGCGGCTTGATTTGGCGTAAATCAACCGGTTCCTTCCGAAAACCCTTGGCTTCCAACCCGTATTTACGGGCGGCGCGCAACAAGTTGCGCGCATTGCTGCCGTCCCGCGAGACGCTG
>JASFQO010000021.1:0-11704 GCA_050115405.1 Bacillota bacterium | reverse complement strand
TGAGATGTACTCCATCCCCTACGCGGGTACTTATCATAGTATCGACTACGCCGAATTGAATCCTTCGTTCATGGTGCGGGCCGGGGTCGGCGATTCAGCCGAAGGAGTCAAGAGTTCCGCTTTTTCCTATGACGCCGGGTCAAGTTGGTTTGCCGGGAATAGCGATATTGCCGGTCTTACCGGCGGGGGCACGGTGGCGGCGGCGGCCGACGCCAGTGTGGTCGTGTGGGCTCCGACCGGCGTCAGTGCCTGCTATTCTAAAGATAACGGCAATTCCTGGATACAATGCCTGGGGGCGCCCACCGGGGCCCAAGTCCGTTCCGACCGGGTCAACCCGCAAAAATTTTACGCCTTTTATGTCGGGACCTTCTATCGCAGCGATGATGGCGGCGCCACCTTCATCAACACCGGCGCCGGCGGGCTGCCTACTTCCGGTACCGGTCAGTTTAAGGCCGTCCCCGGTTGTGAAGGCGACATTTGGCTGTGTGGTAATGACGGCCTATATCATTCGATCGATTCCGGCGCCACCTTTACCAAGTTGACCAATGTCGAGACCGCCGATACCATTGGTTTCGGTAAGGCTGCCCCAAGTAAAGACTATATGGCGCTTTATACCTGCGCCAAGATTGACGGCATTCGCGGCATTTTCCGTTCCGATGACGCCGGGGCTAGCTGGGTACGGATCAATGACGACCAACATCAATATGGTTGCACCAATACTTGTATTACCGGTGACCCGCGGATTTACGGCCGGGTCTATGTCGGCACGAATGGGTTTGGGATTGTATATGGGGATATCGCCAGCACGGTAACGGACCCGAGTCCAAGCGCCGGTAGTACGGCAACTGCAACTGAGACGCCCAGTCCGAGCAGTACGGCGACGGCAACCGCCACGCCCAGTTCGAGCAGTACGGCGACGGCAACCGCCACGCCCAGTCCAAGCAGCACGGCGACTGTGACACCTGGAAATACGCCGACCGTGACCGCTTCCGCCAGCCCAACCACAGCGGCAAATTGTACGGTGGAATATACTCAGCAAGACTGGGATGTTGGAGCGACGGTGAATATCGTAATCAAGAATAATGGGAGTGAGGCGATTGATGGTTGGACCCTGAAGTGGGATTATGCCGGCAATCAAAAAATTACCAATTTCTGGTGCGGCAAAATTACGCAAAGCGGGACTACGGTAACCGTTGCCAATGCCGCTTATAACAGCACGATTCCGGCCGGCGGTTCGGTTTCTTTCGGGTTTAACTTAAGTTATAGCGGTACGAATACCCAGCCCGCCCAGTTTACGTTGAACGGGACGGCGTTATAGTATCTGGAGGCTGGATAAACCACTGATTTTTGGCAGTTTAATAAGGCCGTTGACTTCCAGCTTTCAGCCTTTAGCTTCCAGCTTCCAGTGCTGGCATAAGTAAACTCATTATAGATAATAATGGGGGGGTTAAGGATTGAAAAAGTTCGTCTTGGGGATCGTGTTAAGCTTGGTTGTGATTGGTCTGGGTAATTTATCCACCGCGGCGCCGTCCGGGTTCGTCTACCGGGAAGGGACCAATTTTTATCTGAATGGTCAACCTTATTACTTCGCCGGTTGCAACTCGTATGATCTGTTTACTTACGGCGACGGTTCCAACGACAGCACTACCAATTACATTGAAAATTACTTCATGAACAAAGCCGGAATCGATACGATTATGAGCAATATGGCGGCCGATGGGGTTAAAGTCGTCCGGACTTGGGGCTTTTCCCATGAGACCTGGCATGGTTTTGAGCCGGTCGAAGGCCAGTATAATGAAGCCCAGTTTATGTTGTTCGACTATATCATGGAGGCGGCAAAGGCTAATGGGATCAAGGTCCTTATTGTGCTGGAGAATTATTGGGAGGCCTACGGCGGCATCGACGACCGACTGAAATGGGAAGGTTTGTCCGGTGAAAGTCATGCCAACCGGGCCCGGTTTTTCACCAATGAAGGTTGCAAAGAACAGTATCGTAATTATGTTAAACATTTTGTGACCAGAGTCAATCATTATACCGACATTCCCTATATTGACGACCCGACCATCTTTGCCTGGGAGTTGATGAACGAACCACGTTATCAGGACGCCGGCGAAAATTCCACCGGGACGACTTTGCGGGCGTGGGTCGATGAGATGGCGGCCTACATTAAGGAGTTGGACTCCAATCATATGGTGAGCGTTGGAATTGAGGGTCACGAGAGCAAGTACGGTTTCGGCGGAGACGAGGGCAATCCCTTTGTCTATATCCACCAATCACCGTATATTGATTTTTGCACGGCCCATCCGTATCCCGATGAATCCTGGGCTAACTTGACGGTGGACCAGACCCGGACGTTAATTGAGGCTTGGATTAGCGACGCCCATAATGTAGTCGGCAAGCCGTTTGTATTGGAGGAATGGAACGTCCATAACAACAAGGACCAATACTGGACGGCGATCTTGGAGGAGATTGAAGAACACGACGCCGGCGGAAGTCTGTTCTGGAATTATAACGACTATCGTACCAGCAACTTTGATATGCTGCAGGGCGACGCCATTTTGGCCGCGATCTTTCGGCCCCATTCGGAAAGGATGGCCGCCAAGAGCGGGACGGTGGTTTCGGCCAGCCCGACTGTAACAACGACGGTAACGGCCACAGCTACTTCAACCGTTACGGCTACGGCAACTCCGACCGCTACCGTTACAGCCACGGCAACCGCAACCAATACGGCGGGCACTACCCCGACGGCGGACAATTGCACGGTAACTTATACCCAGTTTGATTGGGGTAGCGGCGCCACGGTCAGTGTGACCGTTAAAAACAACGGTTCTTCCGCCATTAACGGTTGGGAACTGGCGTTCAGTTTCCCCGGCAATCAAAAAATTACCAATGTGTGGTGCGGCGTCTATACTCAGAGTGGCGTTGCGGTAACAATTGGCAATACGTCTTACAATAGTACGATTGCCGCCGGCGGTACGGTCAGTTTCGGTTTCAATATCTCCTATAGCGGGACGAACGACCGACCCGCCGCCTTTACGCTGAACGGGACGGCTTGTGAAGTCCGGTAAAATAAGTACAAAGGAGCGGGAGCATGAAGAGTTTGTTTAAAAAAAGCAGTTTGACATTATTTTTGTTATTGATGGTTTTGGGATTGAACTTAATGGTTTTTAACCATCCCCAGGTAAGCGCCGATACCAAATACGGCCGGTTAACCGGGGTCAACTGGTTCGGATTTGAAACCGGTAATTACGTGGCCCATGGTTTATGGAGCCGGGATTATAAGTCAGTGCTGCGGCAAATTCGGGATTTGGGTTTTAATTGCATTCGCATCCCTTGGTGCAATGAGATGCTTGACAAGAGTCCCTCCAGCATTCAAATCAACGCTTACGGGGCCGACGCCTACACGGGTGAGACCGGCATGAATTTAGATCTGGAGGGGCTCTCTTCCCTGGAAGTATTGGACAAAATTATCGACGAAGCCGCTAACCAGGGATTATATATCATCTTGGACAATCATTCACGGGCGGCGGACGGTTATATGGCCGAGCCGCTATGGTATACCGACAGTTACCCGGAGAGTCAATGGATCGCCGATTGGTGTACTTTGGTCAAACGTTACAAGGACCGGTCGAATGTAATTGGCGCGGATCTGAACAATGAACCGCACGGCAATACCGGCACCGGGCAGAAACCTCCGGCTACATGGGGTTATACTACTTCGGAATATGGCGACACCGACTGGAAAGCAGCCGCTGAAAGGTGTGGCGCGGCGATTTTAGCAATTAACCCGGATCTACTGATTATTGTCGAAGGGATTGAACAATACCGGGATACCAATTACTGGTGGGGCGGTAATCTCCAAGGGGCGCGCGACTATCCGATTACGGCCATTCCTGCGGGTAACCTGGTCTATTCTCCTCATGAATACGGGTCCGGCGTTCATAACCAGACTTGGTTTTCGGATGCGGATTTTCCCAACAACCTGGCGGAGATTTGGGACCAAAATTTCTATTTTATCAAAAAAGAAAAGATCGCGCCGCTATTGTTCGGGGAATTCGGGATTAAGGAGTCGGAGGCGGCGGATGCTTCCTCAATTGATTATCAATGGTTCACCACGTTGATGGCCTATGTCGGGAAAGACTGCTCCTGGACTTTCTGGTGCATGAATCCGAATTCCGGGGATACCGGCGGAATTTTAAAGGATGACTGGGTCAGCGTCAATACCGCCAAGTATAATCTTTTGAAACCGTATCTTTCCACTGATTTTTATAATGGCGGATCGAGTGGCGCGAGCGCCACTCCCGGGACCAGCGCCGGTTCGAGCCCCACGGCGACGGTAACCGCAACTCCGACGGCAACGCCGAGCATGACTGCCATAGCAACGGCAACTCCCAGTGCGACAGCAACTGCAACTGCAACTTTCTCTTCCTACAGTGTGTCATATGCCCAGTATGATTGGGGCAGCGGGGCGACTGTGGAGATTACCATCAAAAATAATGGGCTGAGCGCGGTCAATGGGTGGAGTCTGGCTTGGGAGTTCGCAGGCAATCAAAAAATCAGCAATGGCTGGAATGCCGCTTATACACAAAACGGGACGGCGGTTACGGTGACTAACGAAGCCTATAACGAGACGATACCCGTCGGCGGCAGTGTCAGTTTCGGCTTTAATCTCTCGTATAGCGGCACTAATGAGAAACCGACCGTTTTTACCTTGAACGGGACGGCCTGTAATTGAGAAAGAGATACTAAAGATATACGAGGAGGCGAGGTAATGAAATTCAAGTCGAAACACTTGTTTTGGGCAGGATTATTCGGATTGATGGTAATGGCTTTTTGGGTATCGGGGCTCAAACACACGGTTTGGGGCGCCAATGGCGTTGTCGATAGTTACGGGCAATTGCAAGTGGTGGGCAATCAACTGTGCGGCAGTAGCGGGACTCCGGTAGCGCTGCATGGGATGTCGCTTTTTTGGACGAACTGGGATACGGGATTTTATAACGCCAGTGTGCTGCAGTGGTTACGCGACGATTGGCAATGCACGGTAGTCCGCGCGGCAATGGGGATTGAACCTATCGGGGCGTATCTTTCCAACTCGGGCACGCAGACGCAAAAGGTGACGACTGTGGTCGACGCCGCCATTAATTTGGGAATGTACGTCATCATTGACTGGCACGACCATAATGCCCACCAACATACGGAACAGGCGAAGCAATTTTTTGCGAACATGGCGCAACGTTATGGCAGTTATTCGAATGTGATCTATGAAATTTACAATGAGCCCGAAAGCGTGAGCTGGGCGACGGTAAAAAGTTACGCGGAAACGGTGATTGCCGCCATCCGGCAGTATGATCCCGATAATATTATTATTGTCGGGACGCCTACCTGGTCGCAAGATGTAGACGCCCCCGCCAATGACCCCATCAACGGGTCCAATATAGTCTATGCATTGCATTTTTATGCGGGCACTCATAAGCAATGGCTGCGCGACAAGGCGACTACCGCTTTAAACAAAGGAATCGCCCTGTTTGTTTCGGAATGGGGCACTACCGACTCCGACGGCGATGGCGCCGTTGCTACCGGTGAATCGGATACCTGGATTGAATTTATGAAAAGTAACAATCTCAGTTGGTGTAACTGGTCGCTGTTTGATAAAGATGAAAGTTCGGCGGCGTTGCAATCCGGCGCCAGTCTAACCGGCGGTTGGCCGGAAAGCGCCTTGAAGCAGTCCGGCGTCTACGTCCGTAACAAATTGATTAGTCTGGCTAAGGAGACTCCGGTAATTACCCCCACTCCGAGCGCCACGGTTACCGCGACTCCGACAGTAACCGCCACTTCCGGCACGGTTAGTCCGACCGGTAGCGTTACCCCGAGCCCGACTAATAGCCCGCAGCCGAGCGCTAACGCCGATTGCGCGGTAACTTACACCCAAAACGATTGGGGTAGTGGGGCCACGGTGTCGGTCACCATTAAAAACAATAGCGGCGCCGCCATCAATGGCTGGTCTTTAACCTGGAATTTCACGGGTAATCAAAAAATCACCAACCTTTGGAGCGCCGGTTTCACGCAGAACGGGACAGCGGTCACGGTCACCAATGCTTCGTATGATGCGCTAATCCCGGCCGGCGGGAGTGTCAGCTTTGGGTTTAACTTGTCGTACAGCGGTTCAAACTCCAAACCGGCCGCTTTTACCTTGAATGGTGGCGAATGTTCGGTCCTATAAAAACTTTTTTATGGGGTGGGATTTTTTAAAAAAGAGTGAGGCGATGACTTGATTGTCACCCGACAAGAAGGAGGCTGCTATTTTGCATAAAATCAGAGGCTTAAGTCTGACGGCGTTGGCGGCGCTTCTATTGCTTGCCGTAATTAGTGTTTTTAACGTCAGTGCTTATACTTATCCTTACCAAGATCCGGGCCTTTCGGTTGCGGAACGGGTTGAGGACCTGCTTGCCCGGATGAGCCAGGAAGAAAAAGTCGGCCAGATGATTCAGACCGAATGGAGTCAAGTCGGAGCGTCGGATCTGAAAACCTATTTTCTCGGCGCGCTGTTAAACGGCGGGGGTAATACTCCCCTACCCAATACTCCGGCCGGCTGGTGCGATATGATCGATAGCCGCCAAAAAGGCGCGATGGCTACCCGGCTGCAGATTCCGTTGCTCTATGGGACTGATGCGGTCCATGGGCATAATAACGTCGGCGGGGCGACGATTTTTCCGCATAACATCGGCCTGGGAGCTACCGGCGATCCGGAGCTGGTGGAACGGATTGGCCGGGTGGTTGCCGCCGAAGTGCGGGCGACCGGCGCTCATTGGACGTTTGGGCCTTGTCTTGCCGTACCCCAAAATGAAAAGTGGGGCCGCACTTATGAAGGTTTTAGCGAGGATACCGGGATAGTCAGCGCGTTGGGCGCCGCTTTTGTCAAAGGGGCTCAAGGAGCGGCTTATCCGGCGGATTTGACCCGCAACGACCGGATGGCGACTTGTCTGAAACATTATATCGGCGACGGCGCGACGGAAGGCGGAGTGAATGCAGGCGACGCGCTTTTGAGCGACGCGGCGCTGCGATTGAAATATTTACCGCCTTATATTGCCGGGATCAAGGCCGGCGCCCGGACGGTAATGGTTTCCTACAATAAGGTTAACGGGGTGGAGTGTCATGCCAACGCCGCCTTAATCACCGATCTTTTAAAGCGGGAACTCCAATTTGACGGCTTTGTCGTCAGCGATTATGACGGGATTGACGATAATGACCAATCCGACTATCAAAATGCGGTTAAGCTTGCGGTTAATGCTGGGATTGACATGATTATGGTCAGCCGGAAATGGCGGGAATGTCTGGCGGCGCTGCAAACTTGCGCCGGGAGCGGCGCGATTTCCCCGGACCGGATTGATGACGCGGTGCGCCGGATTTTGCGGGTCAAATTCCAGCTGGGTTTGTTTGAAAAACCGTATGCCGATCGGTCCTTGATGGCGGATTTCGGTTCGGAAGCGCATCGCGCGGTGGCCCGGGAAGCAGTGCGGAAATCCTTGGTGCTGTTAAAGAATGACGACCATATTCTTCCCTTGGCCCAAAACGGCCGACGGATCCTGGTCGCCGGAAAATGCGCTGACAATATCGGCTACCAGTGTGGCGGCTGGACAATCACCTGGCAGGGGAGGAGCGGCAATATTACTGCCGGGACGACGATCCTTGAGGGGATCCGGAAAGTAGCCGCCGGCGATACGATTACTTACCGCCAGGACGGCAGCGGTGCCGCCGGTTATGACGTCGCCATTGTGGTCATCGGGGAGAAACCCTATGCAGAGGGTTATGGTGATAATCAGACCCTGGCTTTGGACAGCGCCGATTTGGAGACCTTGCGGAACGTCAAAGCCGCGGGGGTTCCGACCGTGACGGTCTTGGTTTCCGGGCGGCCCCTGATCGTCACCGAGCACATCGATAATTGGGACGCCTTTGTCGCCGCCTGGCTTCCCGGCGCCGAAGGTCTGGGAGTGGCGGAAGTTTTGTTCGGCGTGACCGACTTTAGCGGGAAACTACCGTTTGTCTGGCCGCAAACGGCGGCGCAATTACCGATTAGTCCGGATGACGGGCAGACACCGCTTTTTCCCCTGGGCGCCGGGATGACTTACAGCAATAATCCGGGCGTAACGCCCGCGGTCACGGTTGCGCCGCCACCGGCCGGGAGCGTCGCTGCCACTCCGAAAGCGAGCGCCATAGCTACGCAGCCGTTTAATTCTCCCGCCTCGAAATTTGTTGTGACGTATCGGGTGATTAATAATTGGGACATCGGGGCCACGGTGAATATTATTTTGCAAAATAACAGCACTCAGCCGGTAAACGGTTGGAATTTGGAGTGGGAATTTGCGGACGGCCAAATAATCGCCAATTTATGGAATGGAATTATAGTGCAAAGCGGCGCCAAAGTAACGGTTGACAATGCCAGCTTCAACAGGACGATTGCCGCTAACGGGGGCACGATCAGTTTCGGTTTTAACCTCTTTCATCAGGGAGTCAATACTAAACCAACCGGCTTTACTTTGAATGGACTCCCCTGTCAGGTACGGTAGGGTTAATTAGCGTGGAAAAATGGGTTCTCCCATTTTTCCATCAACCTTTGTGCCTGCTAACGAAATGCAGGCATGTTGGTTAAGAGGAAGAAGCACGGAAAGTCTTTTGGGGGGTGGTTTGAGGCGGCACTGTCAAGCTCCGAGCTTGAAAATTTTTCCGTGCCGGAACGACGATATTAAAGGAGCGTTAATATGCGTAAGTTATTTCAAGTAATGGGAGTATTACTCGTCTTGACCTTGGCGGTTTCAGTGTTCACTTTTAACCGGACTCAGGTCGCGGCGGAAAACGACTCTGTCAATAGGCCGCAGGGCTGGACGGAAGAGACTCACGGCAAGAGTACCGACGGTAATTATGACTTGTTATTTTCCGATGATCAAGTACATCGGATCGATATTGTCATCAGCGCGGCCAATTATCAGACCATGGAAAACGATTTGGCCGGACTGTACTACGGGCAAGATCCGGTATATGTACCGGTAAACGTCAAATTTAACAATAATACGTGGTGGTATGTGGGCATGCGTTATAAGGGGGAAAGTTCGTTGTTCGGGCCGAAATGGAGCCGGAAACATAAGTATCCATTTCGATTCAATTTTGACAAGTTCGAAGATACTTACCCCGAAATCAAAGACCAGCGTTTTTATGGCTTTAAAAAACTGATTTTCAACAATAACTGGTACGACTCTTCTTTTCTCCGGGACAAGGTCTGCAGCGATATCATTCGGGACGGCGGGATCCCGACTCCCCGGGCCGCGTTTGCCAGGGTATATATCGATGTGGGCAATGGGCCGGTGTACTGGGGATTATATACCATGTTTGAGGACCCGTCCGACGAGATGCTGAAGTCGCAGTTTACGAATAATGACGGGAATTTGTACAAAGGGCAGCAAGTGAACGGCGGCGACTTGACATTTTTCAATCAGCAAAGTTATGAGAAGAAGACCAACGAAGACGCCAATGACTGGAGCGATCTCCAAGCCTTGATCACGGCGTTGAACTCCTCCCGGAGCAATGCCGCCAGTTGGCGGGAAGGCTTGGAAAAAGTGTTTAATGCCGAGTTATTCCTGCGCTGGTTGGCTATAAATACCACGATTGAAAATTTTGACACGTACGGCTGGGTAACCAAAAACCATTATCTGTATCAAGATCTATCCGACAATGGCCGTATGGTTTATATCCCGTGGGATTTTAATCTGTCGCTCGGCGGCTATACTATGGGCGTCACGCCTGCGAGCCTCTCCTTGAGTGAAATCACCAAGAGTTGGCCGTTAATTCGGTTTTTAATGGATGATTCGGTCTATAACGCCTTTTACCACCAGGAGATGCGGACCGCGCTCGACGGTTGTTTTAATGAAGCGACGGTAACGGCAAAAATAAGCCGGCTGGCGGAAATGATTCGCCCGTATGTCGTGGGGACGGAAGGGGAGAGCAGCACTTATTCTTATCTTAGCAATGGGGAGACCGAGTTTAGCCAGGCCTTGACCGTTTTGTTGAACCATGTCAGCACCCGGCAGACCGCGGCCCGGAACTATCTGGGGATAAGTAGTTCAGCGTCGCCGACCGCAACGTCGACCGTTACGCCAACACCGACCGTAACGCCAACGCCGACGATCACTGCCGGCCCTACCGCAACCGTTACGCCGACTGCGTCCGTCAGCAATAATTTTACAATCAACTACGTGGTCGTAAATGACTGGGGCACCGGGGCCACGGTAGACGTCGTTATTAAAAATAACAGCGCGGCCGCGCTGAGCAGTTGGAAAGTGGTCTGGAATTTTTCAGGCAATCAGCAAATCAGCAATTTGTGGAATGGAAAGGTGACGCAAAGCGGCACTACGGTTACAGTCAATAATGCCAGTTACAACGGGACGATTACCGCGGACGGCGGTACGGTGAGTTTTGGGTTTAACCTTAGCTATAGCGGTGCAAATGCCAAACCGGCCGGCTTTACCTTGAACGGGGCAGCCTGTAGCGTCGAGTAGTATATACGACGAACGACGAGACCGACGAACGACGAATGACGAATGACGAAAAACGGGGGCGAGGAGATAAGATGCAGTCGCGATTATTATTGAAAAAAAGTGGGCCACGGGCTAAATGGCTCATGGTCTGGGGTGCGGCAGGGATACTGATCGCCGGGATCATTATGTACGGTCTGCCTCGGGCGAGCGCCGCCCCATATTATAACTACGCGGAAGCGTTGCAAAAATCGCTTTACTTTTACGACGCTGAGAAATGCGGGAAGGGGATCACCGGAGGGCGTTTGGAGTGGCGCTGCGATTGTCACGTGGAGGATGCCGAATATCCGGTCAGCCAATTACCGGCTTCTTTGGCAGCGTATCAGACGCTCATGGACCCGGATGGCGACGGCTTCATCGACTTAAGCGGAGGTTTTCATGACGCCGGCGACCACGTGCGGTTCGGTCTGCCGCAGGCCTATAGCTTTTCCACTTTGGGCTGGGGATTCTATGAATTCCGGGAGGCGTTTATCCAAACCGGTCAGGAAGAACACCAATTGGAGATCTTGAAATGGTTTTGCGATTGTTACTTAAAGACCATTTGGCGGGATGAAACCGGTAAAGTCGTCGCCTTTTGTTACATGGTCGGTAATGGGGATATCGATCATTGTTATTGGGGGCCGCCCGAATTTCAATCGGCAACCCTCTATCCCCGGGAAGCGCAATTTGCAACCGCCGATAATCCGGCCAGCGATATTTCGGCCGACGTCGCCGCGGGTCTGGCCATCATGTACTTGATTTACCAAGAAACTGACCCGACCTATGCCGCGAAATGTAAGGAGACGGCGATTGCCATGTATGATTTTGCCAAGCAATATCGGGGCTTAGGCTACAGCGGCGGGTATTACGGCTCAGCCTATGATGAGGATGAACTCTCCTGGGCGGCGGTTTGGCTTTATTCGATCACCGGCGATCTGCAATATATCCGGGATATTGACACGGTAGACTCAGCCGGAGTCTATACCGGGTATATGAGCCGCATTATCCCCAATACCAAAAACGACTGGCAAAATAGCTGGACCCACTGCTGGGATGTAGTCTGGGCCGGAGTTTTTAACCGACTGGCGGCATTGTTCCCTGCGGATGAACACTTCGATTACCTGGCTCGTTGGAACTTGGAG